>JAGPKI010000004.1:0-20708 GCA_018054005.1 Caldisericia bacterium | reverse complement strand
CTACAAGATAAGGTTGAGCCTCTTTAACTTTCATACGAACAGTAACTGTCTCATTTCCACCATTTGATTCTATTTTTATTTCTCCTGAATAGTATTGTTCCTTTAAACCTTCTGTATTTATTGTGACTTGGATATCTTTTGAAATATTAGGAAATAGTCTAAACTCTAAAATACTAAGTTCAATCCAGGGGATAGAAGTTTTTATTTCTCCTTCTAAAATACCATCACCATCATTTTTAATGGTTAATTCTTTTTCTATAACTTCATCTGATTTAACATCTCCCAAATCAATTATAGTTGGAGAAACTACAAGATAAGGTTGAGCCTCTTTAACTTTCATACGAACAGTAACTGTCTCATTTCCACCATTTGATTCTATTTTTATTTCTCCTGAATAGTATTGTTCCTTTAAACCTTCTGTATTTATTGTGACGACAATCGATTCAAATTTAGCTTGATCTATAGAAAAATTTTTCTCCGATACTAATAACCAATTTTTATTCGATTTTAATGATCCAGTTAACTGGGAATAACCAGTATTATACAGTTCAATTCTTTTAGCATAAGTTTTATCTTTTGCAACCAACCCAAAATCAATTTCTTTCTCACTTACGTTTAATATTGGTTTCCTTTCAACTACCTTTACCTTTACATTGTATGAAAGTGTAGAGGGAATTCCTGTTGTATAAACATGAAATTGCCCTTTATACTCTTGTGGCAATAAATTAGAGGTGTTCACTGTTACCTTGATATTTATACTTTCCCCTGGCTTTAAAGTAAATTTTTTTGGATCTAATTCTATCCAAAAATTATCTGAAATTAAATATCCTTCTATTTTGTTTGTATTGTTTATGTCTGCAGTAAATGTTATAGTCCTTGTTGCTGAATCTCCCTTAAAAAGGGTTCCAAAATCAATTTCTATTTCGTTTTCCATTTTTTTAAATGACTCATGTCTATCATTACAAATTGCTTTAGTAATGGGTATAAAATTAATAGAAAATATTTGAAATATTACAGTAAGCAACAATAAGCAAATTAAAATTAATTTAACTCTATCTTTTTCCATCTACCTCATTCATTTGAAGTATCTAAGTATATTTCTACTATTTGCTCCTTAGAATTCCAGTCAACTTTTGCTCCAAATGTCTCTCCAATAAACCTTATAGGAACCAATACTCTATTGTTCACTAAGATAGGAGTTGTATCTAATTGTACATTCTTTGTTTTTAATTTAGAATTTGGTGGATATTCAATTCTTGCTATTGGATTATTTAACCACAAATGGATAATGAATTTATCTTTATAATTTATTTGAACTTCATTTGTTGGATGAGGAATAAATTTAACTTCTGCTCCAAAGGCTTCTGCTATAAATCGAATAGGGACCATGGTCCTATTGTTATATATTACAGGCTTTGTATCTAAGGTTATCTCTCGCTCAACTTCATCTTTGGTAATCTTAGCTTTGTAATTTCCTATTTTTAGTTTTATTATTATTGGAGGAATATACTTAATCTTTTCATTTAACTCCTCAAAGTTACCTGCATAATCTTCTGCAAATATCTCTAAATCGTTAATTCCTTTCACTAAATTTAATTTTACTTCTAAGTTTTCGTATATTGGGTCACTAAATTCTTCAAAAACTTTGTCATTAAGTATTACATTAATATATTTTATTCCTGATAGTTTGTCTGAAACAGAAAATCTATATGGATAATATTTATTTGAAGTATTAATAAAACCTTTATTATTAACATTTTTAGATATTATTAATGGTTTTTCATTATCATAAAAAATTGTTATATTTTTTGTTATAGAATTCCCTTTTAAGTCTTCTGCATAAATTAAAAATTCATTTTCTCCAATCTGTAAATTTACTTTATAAGCAAAGCTTCCTTCATCACTTAAATCTAAGATTTCATTATTCACTTTCACCCTAAATATACCTGATTCATTATCATAGACCATTCCTTCTATCTGGTATATATCTTTATTTGTATAAACTGACTCCTGAGCAGGATTAATTAATTCTATAATTGGAGGTATTTTATCTTCAACCTCAAATGTAATTTCGATTTGCTTTATTTTTTCATTTCCTGATTTATCAACTGCTTTAACTTCTATGATATTATGCCCTATTTCTAAACCTTTATAAGTATATTCAAAATGTCCTTCTTCTTCGTCTTTATCAAAAGGAATAAGCTTACTGTTGATCAATATTTTATCTACTCCAGATTCGTAATCCATTGCTCTTCCTTTGATTTGCACAGAATTTTTATTTACTTTAGCATAATTATTAGGACTAAATACATCTAAATTAGGAGGAGTTTGGTCTAAGTAAGCAAAAGATTTTAATTCAGAAGTATTCAAGCTAACATCTCTTGCTTCGATGATAAATTCGTTCTGTTCTAATTTAAGATTTAGAGTATAGTTGAATTCACCATTCTTTTTATCAAAATCAACTTCTTTTCCATTTATTTTTAAATATTCTATTCCAAATTCATCAATTACTCTTCCCTCTAATAATAACTTGTCTTCATTTGTGAATATGGGCAATGAATCATAGTTTTCTATTTTTATTTCTGGTGGTATTTTGTCCATTAATTTCTTTGATTTAATACACTCATAAACTCCCCAGCTTGTAGCTGCTATTAAGCGATTTTCATAGTTAGGATGATTTAAAATTTTGTTTACCGGAAACTGATTTAAGCTTGATTTAAGCTCTTTTTCTAATCCCTTGTCATAATTATACCAATGATAACCACTGTCTTTAGTATAGAAAGCTCCTTCGTTTGTACCTACAAAAATAATTTGAGGATCATTTTTATCGATGCAAATAGAGTTAAATACCATTCCACCTCTAAATAAATTCGTGGCTTCCCATAGATTTCCACCATTGTTTGATTTAATAAATCCACCATCATTTATTATCTTTATACCAGCATAAACAATGTTATTATCTTTTTCGTAAATCTTTATATCATTTACATATACATTGACTCCTAAAACTTCATATATATGTGACCAGCTTTTACCGTAATTAACAGATTTAAAGATACCGTTGGTATTAGTACCGGTATAAACAACTTTGGTATCTTCTGGATCAATTGATAAAACAGTAATTCCATCTGTTGGAATCCCCTCTTTGTCTCCTTTAGTGCCAATATTTAAATTTTCCCAACTCTTTCCACCGTCTTTTGATTGGAAGATTCCTCTTGCATATGTTCCAACATAAATAATGTTTGAATTTTTATGGTCGACTGATAAACAATTAATTTTTGTATATTTAAGATTGTTATTTTTAAACCAACTTTTGCCACCATCAGTTGACTCATATAATCCGTCTCCAAAAGATCCAATATAAATATGATTAGTATTTTCGGAGTCTATCGCTATACAAGATAATGCAACATCTGGTAAACCTTGTATGGAACAATCCCAATTAGTACCACTATTATTAGTGATAAAAATACAACCATCAGAAACAGCAATCCATTTAGATAAATTGTTCCTGTCAATTGAAATATCATAAACTTCAACAGCATTCAATCCATTATTTATCAAATTCCAGTTGTTGCCATCGTTTGTAGATTTTACACACCCTCTTCCTGGTAATCCTAACAAAATCGTATTTTTCTCTTTAGCGCTTGTTGCTATACAAGAAACTCTACTTGAATAAAAGAAAGACTCTACCTTTATTAGTTCAGAGGATTTAGTATTATATTTGTATAAACCATCATTGTCTGTTCCGATTAAAACTTCGTCATAATTGCTTTCTGAAGAAGAAGTGCAATTAATTAGTAGAGATTTTTCTGATTTAGAAACTTTTATCCAAGGTTCCTTATCGTCATTAATTTTATCCTCCTTATATTGATATCTCCAAACTCCAGATTCTTTCAAAAAAGCATAAAGAATATCTGAATTGTACCTATCAAATATTAGTGAAACAACTTGATCTTTGGGTAAACTGTTTGAAATATTTTTCCAAGTATTACCGCTATCTTGCGAAATAGATACTCCTCTATCAAATGTACCTACATAGATTATATTTTGTTTTTTTGGGTTAAAAGCAATAGAGAGAATTTCATTATATGCAACATTATTATCAATTATTCGATAAAATTTTAATCTTTCGCTTTTACTGTATGATTTAAATAATCCATTTATCGTTCCTATAAAGATAATCCCATCTTTATTGATTTTAATAAAATTTATTCTATTGAATTCAATATTACCTTTTTTCCAGTTAATACCATGATCATTAGTATAGTAAAATTGATTATATGTTCCTGCATATATATAATTATTGTTACTTATGTCTATTGCAACTGACATAACTCTTTTATCTTCCAAATTATTACCTATAGATATCCATTCTTGACCAAAATTAGTTGTCTCAAAAACACCGTGTTTATTTGTTCCAGCTACATAATGACCATCAATATTGCTATTCATTGCCAATGAAGTTATAATACCACCATTTAATCCATTATTTAGTGAATACCAGGTATCTTCTTCTTTTTGCGCCTTCACATACAGAGTATTAATATTAGGAGTTAAAGAAAATGCAATAAATGAGATTATCAAGAGAGAGGCTAATTTTAGTTTCATTATAAATTCTACCTCCTTATTTTAGGTTAAAAGTAAAAACCCTTTTTCCAATCTTAATTTGATCGTTATTCCTAAGCATTTCATTTTTTATTCTTTTATTATTTACAAATACACCATTAAGACTATTTAAATCACGTATATAAAATTGATTATTCACCTTAATTATTTCAGCATGCATTCTACTAACTTCTAAATCGTTCAATTTAACATTACAATCAGGTATTCTACCAAACATGAATGGAGTTCTTTTTATTGGTATGATTGTTCCTTCTTCAGTTAAAAGTGAAACTTCTCTTGGTTTTTGTAATGAAGTTAGTATTAATATAACAAGAGCAAATACTAAAATAAGTATTGAAAAAACAATTATTATATTTTTTATAGATATATTTATTAAATTAGTTAATAATGATGAATTGTATCCAGATTTAACTTCATTAAAATCTCCTTGAGTAAAAATATCTGTCGTTAGCGATTGATTCCATGAATTTTCCTCATCAACAGTCAATAGAGCAAAGGCTCTATAGTCCGATGGATTCGATAGTCTATATGAAGAAGAGTTTTTTGTCTTAGGAATGGAAATAATTTTTGATGTTTTATATTTCGGATTAAATTCATATAAATTATATTTTGAAATACTTGATAAAGTTTGTTCTGATGCACTCCAATTTAAATTAATTTTTGGGCTTTCAAAAGAAAAATTAACTTTCGATACATTTGGAGGCGAAACATACTCTTTATCAGTAACTCCGTCAGCATTTAAATCTCTCTTAATTTTAGCACCGTTTGCTAAAGAAGACAAATTAATAGAAAATATATCTAATTGACCTTTTTTAACAGGGACTTTTTTAGCTTCGTAAAAAAAGTTTTTCTTATTAATATTTCCGAAAACCGATAAAGTATAGTATCCTCTACCTGTTCCTAATACGTTAAAATCATATCTTCCTTTTGGGTTTAATACTGTAAACGAGTTTGTTTCAAAATCATAATATGCATTTTTTATCTTCTTTTCTGGTAATATTAACTCAAAATTATCAATTTTATTTCCTTTTTCATCCGAAATAATAAGGATAGCTGGACTTCTCAAGAATACAGTTAATAACTCCCATTTATAACCTGTCTTTAAATCCCAGTAGTCTTGCATTCTTTTAACATAACCATATCTTTGTATAGCTTTGACCATTTGAAAAACTTCTTCTTTTGTTCTTAAACCCGAGTGATCTGTCCAGAGAAAATAATATTGGTCTGCTTCTTTTAAATATACACTATCCGATCTTATAAAACCATCTGAACCCTCCCCTTTTAAGTATTTATCAAACCAATAGTCTATAGTTGGAAATATCACTAAATCAATGTGTAATGGTGCAATTCCAGCAATTGTAACATAGTGAACATCTGGATTTAATATTTCTCTTTTTTTATCCTTGTTTCTTGGATATCTTTTCCCATAATTAAGGATATTTAGAAATTCACTATTTGTTACTAATTCGCGATCAGAGAAATTTCCTATATATTTCTTCTTTAGCATTAAATCAATTAATTCTTTGATTGAATCTGTTTCAGCATTAGATAAATTTAAAAGATGAATATTTGTTGAATAATCAACTAATGATTCTAATAATTTATTTAGTCCTTCATAATAATTATCCAATACATTTTTTAAAACACCATGGTTTGGTGTTCCAAGCATTATTAATCTTCTTACAGGCACAGGTTTACTTTGATCATACATCTTTAAACCAAAATCACTACATTCAATATAAGATCTTGCTACTAATCCACCCATACTGTGAGCAATAATATCAACTTTTTGAACTTTTTCTCTTTCAATAATCATGGAAACTTCATCGGCAAGATTTTTTGCGTATGTTGTAATAGATCTATGAGTTCCTTCTAATATTGATAAATCTGTGATTAATGAATAATTACTTATGTATATTACTTTGTTTTTTAAACTATTAAAACTTTTATTCTTAACTTTCATAACCTTGTTCATATCCATTTTCCAAAACATATGCTTTTCGCCATATTTGGCATTTGCTTCGTCAATAAAAACAATATCTACAAATTTTCCTACTTCTTCTTTTCCAATTAATAATGAATTAGTTGCAGGATCTATACTAAAATAAGAAATATAATCTTTCCAGCAATCGACGGGAGAAAACGGTTTTAATGATAATAAATTCCAACCATGAACAAGTAATATAGGAACATTTGTTCCTTCCTCCGGTAAATTATAATCTCTATCTCCATAAGTCCATTCATTGGTTTCTTTGTCAAGGTTAGCAATTCTAACGTTTACTCCTTCACCTTTATGCCCTTCAGCCTCTGACACATAAATAATCTCGTATTGATTATTTAAAATTCTTGATATTCTTTGGTATAATTCATTAATTTCATTTAAAGATGGAGTTTTATAGAAACGGCCTCGAGTATTTGATGATATTGTTTTTAATAACTCTTCATCGATTGAGCCGTATTGAGGATTGTAGCCAAGGTAACCTATTGAGTATATTGGGGCTTTGCAACCCAAAGATCCTTTTATAGCTTTTTCTCTTGATCCAGAGACATTCATTGTATCAACTCCATCAGAAAAAACAACTATTGCATCGCTATCTTTTGTTTGCTTCGATATACTGTAAGACAAATTAAGAACATTGTGAAGATTTGTAGCTCCTCCTGCGGATATCTGAGATATTGTAGAGATCAATTCAATTTTATTTGAAATAAAGCTACCATAAATATTATTTATGTATTCATTAAATAGTATTAATTGCACTTTCCAGTTGTCTGGCATTAATCGAATAAATTCTATAGCTGCACTTTTCAGTTCCACTATTGGTTCGCCTTGCATACTGCCACTTATGTCTAATAACATAATAATTGACAATGGTTTTGTGCCTTTTAAGGAGCGGACAGAAATAATTTTTCTTTTTATACCATTCTCATAAACTCTAAAATCATTAATAGTTAAATTCTCTATAGGTTCTTCGTTCCTATCTACAACTGAGACTGTTACTTTTACTTTTGGATAATCGGTTGTTATTATTTCACTAATTGCTACTTTAGAATTATCTACAACAACAGTTGTTACTGCTGATACACTAAACAATAAAGTTTCAAGTATAAAAAAAATGATGAATAATAAAACAAATACCTTTTTAATAATTTTATTCATACACTTCCTCCAGAGTCAAAGTAATTGTCTGAGTATTAGAGTTCCAGTCTACTTTTGCTCCTAAGGTTTCTCCAATAAATCTTAAAGGAACTAAGGTTCTACCGTTTATGATTATTGGCGGAGTTTCTAAAGTAATTACTTCTGATGGTTTTTCAGATTCAGGAGGATATTCTATTTTAGCTTTTTTACTATTAATCCATAAATGAATAAATTTGTCTTTGTATTTTATTTGAACTTCATTTGTTGGATGAGGAATAAATTTAACTTCTGCTCCAAAGGCTTCTGCTATAAATCGAATAGGGACAAGGGTCCTACCATTTCTAATTATAGGAGGAGCATCTAAAATATGAGGTTCATTGTCAATAAACGCAATTTTCTCACCAATTGTAAGAATTATACTAATAATCTTTTTCTTTTTATAGATGACAGTTCTCCATACTTCTGCCTCATTTCCTGTTTTATCGATTGCTTTAATATTGAGCAAGTTAGACCCAGGTTTTAAAGTAACTTTACTTGAAAATTTACTATCATCTAATAAATCTATTTCTAAATTGTTTACATAAACTTTTGAAACTCCAGAATCCTGGTCTATTGCATATCCTGAAACAGTGATTGTATCTGTATACACTATTTCATTATCTGTAGGACTTAGTATTGTTAAGATTGGGGGCTCAATATCTCTAATAACCAAAATTTCAACTTTTGTGGATAATTTAGCATTATTTGTTGCAATTATGGTAAATTTATTAGTTCCAATATTAAGATTTAACGAATCTGTTTCAAAATATCCATCATCAGCGAAATCAATCTCTTCACCATTAACTGTAATTGTCTCTATACCACTTTCTTCATCGATTGTTCTTCCAGATATGGAAATAAAACTATCTTTTGTTGTTGAAATATTACTTTTTGGATTTAGAACTACTAAAACAGGGGGAGTTGTATCAATTTCTTCTCTGATAACTTTTATTTCAACTTTTGTGGATAATTTAGCATTATTTGTTGCAATTATGGTAAATTTATTAGTTCCAATATTAAGATTTAACGAATCTGTTTCAAAATATCCATCATCAGCGAAATCAATCTCTTCACCATTAACTGTAATTGTCTCTATACCACTTTCTTCATCGATTGCTCTTCCAGATATGGAAATAAAACTATCTTTTGTTTTGAGATTGTTTTCTGGATAATCAATAATTAATTCTGGTGGAGTATCATCAATAATGTTAACTAAAACAGGAATATTTTTATCTCCACCATTAGTTGTTATTTCAATTTCTCCATTATTTTCACCATAATCAAGCTCATCGGTATCTACACTAATTGTGATATATTGAGAATTCTTGGTAATTTTATCCGGCTCAATATTAATCCATCTTTCATGAGTTTTGATTTCACCAGTCAAATCTCCACTACCTGAATTCCAGACTTTAATTTTCTTCTCTAATTTATCGCTCTTCTTTGCATCTCCAAAATCAATTTCATTATCACTTACTTCAAGGATAGGAATTTCAACTTCGTAACAATAAATAGAACTAACACCTGAAAAAATAACGTATTTGTCATATGCGGCTATCTGAATTATTATATCATTATTAATTATATCTTCCCAGAGCACTTTTCCACTCTTTAAATCTAAAATTTCTAATAGAGATTTGTTTTTTTTAGTTATAAATTGTTCCCATTCGTAACCAGCACAAATAAGATAGCCTTCAAGTATACACATAGCAGAACCATCAGCAACTTCGAAACAATTCTTTTTCCAATTTAGCTTTCCGCTTGATTTATCTATGCAAAAGATGTAACCATCTCGAGATCTTATATAAATATTATTGTCATCCTGCATTGGTGTACAGCACCAGTTAACACAATTTTCCTGTTTAAAAGACCAATTTTTCTTTTTATTTAAAGAATAGGATTCTACATATAAATCAGCAGTCTCCTTATCGGTATCAAAAGATGTCCATGACACATAAATATTTTTATCATCAGAAGAAACTGATGGAAGAGAATAATCTTTATATGAATTATCAATTTTCCATTCTATATCGCCATTATCTTGCATAATAAGATACATTATTGCATTTATTCCAGCCTGGATAATTTCTTCATCAGTATTACCTTTAACTGAATCATTAGGTACTATAATGTAATCACCAATCAGACAAGGAGGAGTATCATGCATAAAATCATTTATCCATGATGAATTCAATTCAGTTTCCCAGACTTCATCCCCAATTTCTTTATCAAAACAAATTATTTCTCCCTCTTCTGATTCCCAATTTGATTCATCAATCCAATCAACATAAAAGGTCTGGCAAAAAACAAACTCATCACTTAAGACTAAAGAGCCAAAAATTGCTCCATCTACACTTGTTTCCCATACTTCTTCTCCATTTAGAGCAGATATGCAATAAACTGTTGAATTACCATTTGAATATCTACGATTGTTCCATCCATCTGTTGTTGCAAAATAAATATCTTTATTCTTTTGGTCTATAGATATACCTGTAAAACAAAGTCTTCCATAAAAATCTTTATACCATTTAACTTTTCCGCTTTTTATATCAATTGCTTGAATTCTCGTTTCGCCATTTCTTGATGAAGGATCAAGCATACTTGTAGTAAAAACAATTCCATCCATAATTGCAACTTTGCCACTAAACTGCTCCCCTGGGCAACTTAGAGACCATTTATAATTTATCGAAGAGGATAACTTACAATCAGAATAACCTGTATTTCGGTTGTCATGAAGATATGATAACCATGGATCATTACCAAGAGTATCTCTATTATTAATAGACGCTTCTAATAAAGAAAAATGATTTATATTTATCAAAGATAAAAGTAATATTATTATGATTATTTTAAGGAGTATTCTTTTTTTACCCATCTTATTCCTCCATTTAATGCATTGTATCAAACTTTCATTCAAAATACATTAATTCTATCCTTACAATTTATTATAACCTTTACAATATCAACATTTTTAAAGTTAAAGATAATCCCTATCAAAGTTTTTCTAAGTTTACATTTATTGTAAGCCCGTCTCTATCAACATTAATATTAATTTCGTACCTTTTGTAACCATCTCTCCAGATCCATATTTTATGCATTCCTTTTTTAACCTTGAATGTTGCAGGAGTACTTGAACCAGTATAGATTTCGTCAATATATATCCTTGCATCAGGCGGTATACTATTGAACTTAACGATATATTCTTCCTTTAAAATCTTTTGTGAAGGTTTTTCTTTTTCCATAGTTTTGAATGTCCACTCCTTTGAAGGAGGACCATAACCATATTTATTACCTGCAACTACTTGCCAAGAATATGTTTTACCATAATTCAACATTCCAGAAGGTAAAATGAACTTATTAGAAGTTATTTTCTGATTATTTCTATTGAATAATACTTTTCCTGTGGATTTATCTTTAATAACCAACTCGTAAAACTCCGCTTTTTCTACATTTGACCATGAAAAAGCTGGATTTAAAGGTATATTACTACTTTTATCTGCAGGAGATTCAAGTGTTGGATATCCAATATTAAGCACGAGAGTTACTTTTTTAGTTATTTTCTGGTTTTCATCTGGAATTTCAATTTCAATAACATCTGTATCTATATAACCTTCTTTTGAGAGTTTTATGTTATATATTCCACTTTTCTCAATACATTCAATAGGAGTATCGCCAATGTAAACATCATTTAAGTATACGAGTGCATCTGATGGTTCTGATTCTATCCTTGCTATACCATATTCATTAACTTTTTTAGTTCCTGGGGTTGGTTTTGGTCTCTCGGATTCCTTTTTTTCAGCTTTAGAAATGTTTTTTGGAATAATACTCAAAGAATAATGAAGGTTCAATTTTTTGCCCTTTTCAATAGTTATTTCCCCATCCTCTCTATAATATCCATCCTTGGTTAATATTAACTTATATTTGCCTGGAGTAAGTTTAATATAATTTATCTTTTTCCCTGGATCTAATTTCTCTGTGAAACTTTTGAATACATTATTTAGATAAATAGCAGCACCCTCAGGGGTAGAAGAGATAAAAAGATAGCCATAATTATCTGTTTCGGGAATTAGTTTTGTCAAATTAGCAGAAAAGGGGTAAGTTTGTTTATGCTTCACTTCGATAAAAGTTCCATAATCCAAATATCCATCTTTTTTAAAAGTTAAATTGTGATAACCAACTTCTAAATTCTTTATTAAAGCAGGGGTTTTCTCTTTAAGTAATTCACCATCAATATAGATACTTGCATCATCAGGATTTGTTTTTAAATCTAAAATTCCATATTTAGGAGAATACAAATTAATCATCCAAATTACAATTACAATAATACATACTGCTAATGCTGCTCCAATAGATGGAATTAAGATTTTTTGAAGATTTTTGTTTTCACTTTTTGGAATATAAGGTTTTTCGGTAGGAATGGTCTGGTGTTTCTGTATTGGCTTTACACTACTTGTGTTGGTCTTAACTTTTTTGCTTTTTATATCAAAAGCTACTTCTTCAGGATTTTGGTAGCGCAAGTTAGGATTTGGATTCAAAGATTTCAATATAATATTTGAAACCCAAATAGGTACATCATGATTAATTACAGATGGTGAAAGAGGCACAGTATTTAAGACTTTATCCATTATTTCAACTGAAGTATTCCCGGGAAATGGATGTTTTCCGGTTATCATTTCATAAAAGACTACCGAGAGGGAAAATAAATCAGTTGTGTAACTTATTTTATTTTGATATTTCGAAGGCATTAGTTGTTCAGGAGAAGCATAGCGAGGTGTATATGCAAAAGCAGTTTGTGTGCTGTCAGTACCTTCTATCTTAGCAATACCAAAATCCATAACTTTTACTGACATTGTTTTTGTGTCAATCATTATATTTTCTGGTTTAATATCTCTGTGAGCCTGAATACCTTTATGATATGCGTAAGAGAGTGCAGATAAAACTTGAAGCATAATCGTTAAAGCTTCTTTCCATCTAAAGGTACCATATTGGCGAAGATATTGTCTTACATTTATACCTTGAACATATTCCATTACAATAAAATAGTTGCCATCCACTTTTCCATAGCTATAGACTTTAACAATATTTGGATGATTAAGAGTTATTCCAATTTTTACTTCTTTTTCAAATCTATCTAAAAATTCTCTATCTTGTGCCATTTTGTAATCCATTATCTTTACTGCAAATGTCTCACCTGTCTGGATATCTCTTGCCATATAGACTGTAGCCATACCACCAATACCAATTTTGTCTATCAATTTGTACCTTTTGTTAATAATAGACCCTATCTGAATCATCGCATTAATACACCTTTCACTTCTATTAGTTCTCCTTTTATTCGAAGATAATATCTACTTCATTTATTATCTTTGGTTTTTCTCCAAATTTTATGGTAAATGTAATTTTATCATTAATTTTGGAGCCTTTCTCTAATAATAATTTATATTCTCCTACAGGTAATTGGACATTTTTATTAATATAGGGGTTACTATATATTTCTATAGGAGGATAGGTTATCCAATTTCCTTTATCGGCTTTCTTTTGAATTTTTAAAGTTATAGAATTGTCTTTATCAAATTTATCTTTAAATGTGAGATAGATAATTACATTTACCTTAAAATCAGATTTATTTATTGTGAGTTTGGTCTCTTTACCCTTTTCTATAGTTACTTCTTTTTCATAAAACCAACCGCAATCCTTAGGTTCTATTTCGATTCGTATTTTATGTTTACCAGGCTTAAGATCATCGATAGTTACATTGTAGCCTTGAGTAGATTTAATAAGATTTTCTTTACTTTCTTTACCATCAATATACACTTTGAAGGGTTTATTATTAGTTACAGCAGAAACAAGTAATTTTCCAGTTTCTTTAAT
The DNA here is from genome assembly GCA_018054005.1 of Caldisericia bacterium. Lineage (GTDB taxonomy): Bacteria > Caldisericota > Caldisericia > UBA6126 > JAGPKI01 > JAGPKI01. Next base: position 7,033 of record JAGPKI010000004.1, on the reverse strand, counting down.
TTCGGGGGGTTGAGTTGTTGTAGCAGATCCTGTATCTGTTTTAACACCTTTTTTTGAATTATCTGTATCTTTTGTATTCTTTTCATCTTCTTTGGTTTTATCTTGAGTTTTTTCATTCTCTTTAGGTTGAGTTGAAGGTGATGGACTCTCTTTCTTTGTAGTAAAAGTTCTTTTATCTCCTTTGATATTAGCTGATAATTTTCCATTAACTGAATATTTTAAAGCTTCAACATTCCATATATAAGTTTTATCGGGCGATAATGGTTCCCATTTATCTACTTCAAGAAAAGCTGGATCTGATGGCTTTGCAAATGGAAGAGAGTAGGAAAGGACTGAAGAGTCTCTTTTAACACTCTTACTGTTTTTATTAATCTCTAATTTAATTATTTCTTTCTCAGAAGCTTCATCATCTACAATATACAATATGTATCTATCTATATAATTTTCATCTTTATATTTCCACTTAAATGTGGGAGTTAATGAAACATCATTTTGATTATCTTTTGGTTCAATAAGCTCTGGCTTTTCTAAAAGTGGCATTGTGAATTTCCATTCATTAGATTTAAATTTTTCTATCTCTTTTCCTTCTGAATCAACTGGTACTACATACCATGAATAGTTAAAGCCTTTGAATAATTTATCTTTAGGAATAGTGTATGTATATTCTGATTTTGTATCTTTTGGAGTATCTATAGAGTGAAAGGTATCATTTTTATTACTATCAAGAAAGATAGAACCTTTAATAGAATCTTTAGTTTTTTCATCATTTTCTTTATACTGGTAAACATACAAATGATAACCCTTTGCTAAAGGTAGTTCTTTCCAGGATAATGCTAACCCTTCTTTCATAAGTTTAGTAAACTCCTCATCAGTTATTTGTTTATTATTTTCTGGTTCTAATAGTTCTATTTTAGAAGGATTAATCATTTCTTTAATATAAGGTAACCCAAAATAACCAGCTAATAATAAAGCAGCTATAACAGATGGAATTAAAATATATGGAAGGAGAGAAGGGGTTGCTTTTTCAACCAAACAAACTGTTATATTATCAGGACCTCCATTATCATTTGCCAACTTAACAAGCTTGTTAACCGCGATAGAAGGTTTGTTTTTTTTAATAGTTTCAAATATTTTTGAGTCCTTCACTACCCTTACTAATCCATCTGTAGTTAAGAGAAATTTAGATTTTTCAGTAAGAGGCACTCTAAATATGTCAACTAAAATTTTCTTATCCATACCAATTGCTCTGGTAATAATATTTTTATTTTTTGCATTATCTGCTTCATCCTTTGTAATTAAGCCTTTTCTAACTTGAGTTTCGACAAGAGAGTGGTCTCTTGTTATTTGCTTCATAGGTTCCTTACTATGTGGATTAATTAGGTAGGTTCTACTATCACCAACATTCGCAACATAAACTTCATTTTCTAAGAAAACAGCGGCTGTTACAGTCGATGCCATTTCTGGACTATTAAGTTCTTGGGCTTTCTTTAATACTAATTCATTTGTTTTTTCAACTGCTCTTTTTAATCGTTGGTCAATACTCAATTCTCTTGGCTGCAAAAAATATGATTTAATTAGAGAGTGGCAGGTGATCTTACTTGCAATTTTACCATTAGCCGTTCCGCCTACGCCATCTGCGACAACAAAAATAGAACCATACTCTTTTCTAATTTCATCATTAAATGGGATTGAGTAGGAAAATGAATCTTCATTCTCCTTTCTTCTTTTGCCAACATCCGATTTTGCATAAACCTTTATAATCGGTTTTCTCTTTTTTTTAATAAAATTTATCTTCATAAGCATTCATCTCTTATCTGAATAAATATAAATTTAGTTTCTCCAATTTTTATAAAGTCACCATCGTGTAATTCTTCATTTTCAATTCTTTTATTATTGAGAAAAGTTCCATTTAAGGAGGCAATGTCTCTAATAAAATAAGAATTATTATTTTTAAATATCTTACAATGAACTTCAGTTACAGATTCATCATTAATTACGATATCATTCGATGTATTTCTGCCAATAGAAGTTGGTTCATCATCCTTTAAATCGAATACTTTACCTTTATTTTCACCATCAATAATACATATCCATGCAAGACTTTTTTTTCTGCCCACAATAACTGTTTTCTCTTCCTCCTGCTGAATAGGAACAGTATCATCTGTAAGAATCGTCTCTTCGCCTTCAGAAACTTTAACTGTCTTATAGCCACATACTGGGCATGAAACATCCAATGGCTTTAATAAGGAACCGCAATTAGGGCATTTAACAACTTCAACTTTTTTCCTTTTGGACACTCCAACTGCAATTAATATTATACCAAAAATGATTAAACAGAGAAAAGATAGTAAAATTAATAAGAGTAAAATCGGGGACTTTTGATTAGGAAAGAATAAACGAAAACTCTTATTTGCTGTTAACGTTTCACCATCTATATTTGTCGACAATTTTAATCGGTGTGGTAAGGAAATAAAGGAGGAGAAAAATGTAGGTTTAACCAGGGAATCATATGTAATCCGATATTCTTGATTAAATGAATCTAAAAGAGAATTTAAAACAACTGGAATAAGATTTGAGTCGTGAATAGCAAAGTATTCTCCACCTGTGTTTTTTGCTATGTTTACAAATTTCTTTTCTAATTCAGATCCACCCCTTGCAATTATATAAATTGGGATGTTATATTTAATTGCTTCATTAATACAAGATCTTTTTGATCTATTGCTTTGATCTTTTTGAGACGAGTTGCATACTAAAAGTATTATACTTCTCCTACTAGCAGGTAAGTTTTTAGATAGTTGAATACTTGTGTATAGAGAGTCAAAAATATTTTCATTTGAAACAATTGGTAAAGATGACAGAGTATTTTGTAAGAATGACTTATCTATGCTGAAATTTACTTCTTTATTATTCATTCCAATAATTGAGATTGGGTCATTATTTGCTTTCTTTGAAATATATGTGCTAATTCCTTTTTTTGCCTCAGGAATAAAATCATCATATAAAAGGTGGTTACTGTTTTGAATTGTAAAAACAGTACCTATTATATGAAACTGATCTTCTTTTGTAATGATTTTTGATAGTTTGCTATAGAGTTCTTTTAACTGTGATGCAGTTGGAGCATAAAAGTATTCTCCACCAGTTTTTTTAGCAATATTTATTAGTGGTGGAGCATTGATTCCCTCTCCTAAACCAATACAATAAACAGGAATATTAAATTGTTGTGAAAGTTTTATACAATCATTTTCATTTCTTTTGCTCATTTCAACCATTGGGTCAGCGTCAGTTAAAACAATCACTGCTTTGTCTTTTAACTTAGAAGTGTTAGAAAGAGTTATGCCCTCATATAACGCGTCATATAATACTGTATCGCCTGAAGCATTTAAACTATTAACAGACTTGTTTGCTAAAGAGTAATTTGAAGTAAAGGTTGGATTATTGTTTTTATCCTTAATAAGAAACTCTACTTTATCAGAAAACGATATAATTGACAATTGATCAAAATTAGTTAATTGATTTATATAAAAAGAAACACTCTCCTTTGCTTTAGAAAGAGAATCTTTCATGCTTAAGCTTCTATCAATTACCAAAACAGTTGAAGTTGGTTTTCTTGATACTCTTGGAGGATGTAACTCAAATTTCTGAATGGTTTTTCCATCCTCTTCTAATCTAAGCTGTTTATCGTTCAATAATCCGCTTAATTTGCTATTAGACAAAGAGAAAAAGACTTCTGTTAGTGGATACTTGTCTGATTGAATATGACTAATATAGAATTCATTATCAACTGAATTTGCAGTCAACTTAACAATGGGAAACAGCAAAAATATAATTAAAATCAGTAAAACAATATTCTTAAGTTGCTTTTTCATAGATACTTTATCCTCTTTTTATTAAACAATATCTATACCTAATATAAGTATTGATCCAATGAAGATTTAAATTCTATCAAATCCTTATATCTTTTCTCCGGATCCCTTTCTATAGCTTTTAATATTGTTTTAGATATTCCTGGATCAACTAATGGATTGTATTCGTATAAGGGAGGAGGAATAAGATTTAACTTTTTTTCTTTTACTTCATCTATACTATTTACATTTAACTTAAAGGGATTCACATATGTAAAATATTCATATAAAACAAGACCGAGAGAATAAATATCAGATCTTACATCAATAGGGTCGCCAATTAATTGCTCTGGAGGTAAATACAATAATGTTCCAAATAGCTTCCATTCTCTTCTCATATTTTTTATTTCAGTTGGTGTCCCAGCTGTACCAAAATCAGAAATCTTAGCTACTCTCTTATTATTAATCAAAATATTACTTGGTTTTATATCATTATGTATGATTCCTTTTCCATGAATATAAGAAAATGCATCAAAAATCTGATTAAATATCGACTTTTCATCCTTTAATAATTTCTTTTGAGCTATAAATTGTGCCAATGTATCAGAAGGGAAAAACTCCATAACCATTGTTGGCATCTCATCATAACTAACTTCCATTAGTGTTTCTATTATATTTGGATGTTTGAATTTTTGGCTCATTTTGATTTCTTTTTTAAATAAACTCAATACATCCTTTTTGCCTTTATATTCAAGTTTCGGCAATTTTATAGCGACAATTTCACCAGTATCTAAAAACAACGCTTTATATATTCTTGACATGCCTCCTAAAGCAATTTGCTCCAATATTTTCAATTGACTGCCTCTTTCATGTGGTTTTAGATTCAACTGTTGAATCTCAGATGTTGGAGTTTTTTCGCTAACCTTAGAATCATCTGTGCCTTTTAATAGAGTTGTTTTAATAGGGTCAATTAATTGTGTTCTGAAAAAATTATCTATTTTTTTTATTGAATCTGAAACATTATCTGAATCCTTTTTTTCAGAAATTAAAAAAACGGATTCTCCAATTTTTATAGAATCACCAAGTTTTATTATTATTTTTCTTTTAGGTGTTATTCTTTGTCCATTTAAGAAAGTTCCATTTTTACTATTTAAATCAATAAGATATAATTGATTGTTTTTTTTCTCTATTATTGTGTGGTTTCTTGATATTGATTGATCATTGGGAGGCAAAACTAAAATATTATCAGCACTTCTTCCTATAGAAACTTCTTCACATTTAATAGGAAACACTTTACCTTCATATGCACCTTTTACGAATTTAAGATAAAACATTCCTGCTTAAAACAATTACTTGTTTCTAATCCACTGAAACCTAAATATAGTCTGTCCTATTTTTATTATGTCGCCATCTATTAAAACTTTTCTATCCACACGTTGATTATTAACAAGAGTCTTATTGGTTGAACCGAGATCATATAAGACAAATTTTCCGTTTTCATCTCTTATCCTGGCATGTTCTCTACTCGCTGTTCTATCGCTTGCTGGCAATTGAATGTTGCCCGCTCTTCCGATAACATTTGTACTATTAGGAGCTAATTTATAAGATTGTCCTTTATTCAAACCATGTTCAACTATTAAAACACCAAATCCATGCTCTTTAACTCCTAAAGGTATTGTCTCTTCACCAATATATTTTTCATGCTCGCTATATGGCTCGTAGCCTCCTTCAAATTCCTTTTCTCTATAACTTTGTGAAGGAGCAGAACCCGAAAGACCTAACACTCCTAAAACTATTAGGTTTGCTATTGGAATAATAAACCAAATAACCCACCAGGTTGGTTTTTCTAATCTTTCTAATATTTTCATTAATATAATTATTAATAGAATTAAATTAACTATAGGAATACCCATTAAAAAAAGCCACCACCATGGTTGTTCGGATAGTTGCACTATTAAAACCAACCTGGCAAACCAGGCAGTCCATGGATATGGATGATTTAATTTTTCAGCAACCTTATGCCAGCATATTGAAGTAAATATGTACAGTGCTAACCCTAAAAAAATAAATAAAACCCAAACTCCAGCTATTATCGCAAATAATTGACTTAAAAAACCTAATCCTCCTAATTCTCCTAATCCCATTTATTTCCCCCTTATCAAAACTTTTTAGAACTTATTATTAATGATTTTTTGAGAACCTATTCATTTTGAGAGTTATTCTTCTTTAACAATCCTTTATCTTTAAAATTGACTCTCTTAAAAATTAATTTAACCTCACCAATTGTAACAATATCATTATCCTTGATTTCGAGAGGCCCCTCAACAGCAATATCATTTACAAATGTGCCATTAGTTGAAACTAAATCATGAATTTTGTAGATATCTTGATCTTCAAAATATTTAATTTTAGAATGTGCTTTTGAGACAGATTCATCCTCAAGAACTATATCATTTTCTGATCCTCTCCCAATAGATGTAATACCTTCATGAACATCGAATCTTTGTCCGAGTAATTTTCGATCAATGCAAACTAACCATGCAAATGCAGGAATTGTCTTTTTGATAAGTTTAGTTTTTTCAAGATCCTCATCCGATGGTGAAAAGATAGTTTCATCATAATTTTCACCACCTGATTCAATAATAGTTGGTTCTAATTCTTCTAATTGTTTATTTTTTTTATCCATATAATAACCCCTCCTTAAAAATAGAAATTTAAAAAACTATAAAAACACTTTTTATATATTTAATTCTTATTTTAAATAAGTCAATATTTTTAAAGATAATCATTTATAAGTAACAATTGACTAAGTTAAACTATTTATTATTTTCAACACATTTACTATAATAGGTCAGCTCATCTGAAAATAGTGACAAGTTATTTTAATTCCACTTACAATTATGTGTCATTTCAGCCAGTAAGGTCATGGACTGATTCTAAGATAAAAGTTCATGCTTTTGTTTGTGTAATTGCACTTCTTCTTGTTAAATTACTTGAATATATTTCAGCAGAAAAAAAGTCTTTCAATGAGCACTAAGGTTTTGATTAACGTTATTCCAGAGACATAACTGAAGTAATATTACTTTACCCTGACTTAAAGGTTGATAGACAAATTTGTAATATGACCACAATACAGAAAGCTTTATTTGACTTATTTAACCTTTCTAAATTTACTTAAATATTTTTTAGAT
>JAGPKI010000081.1:1907-6550 GCA_018054005.1 Caldisericia bacterium | reverse complement strand
ATCATTCCTAAAAAACAAAAAGAACAGAGTTTTGAACTAATCACCTGGCTGATTATCAAATAAAGGAATATATATGGATAAAGAAAGTATTAAAGAAGCCCTGTCCCTTTTTCAAAAGCAGGATACTTATTTCGCTGCTCTGAATTTCTGGAATACCTTAGGTTATTTTAGTGACCGTCAACCGGAGCAACATAGTTTTTCCTTTGAAGAACTGAAAAAGAATATAGATAGTAATATAAAACCCGAAAAACTAAAATCAGAGGAATGGGTTAATCTTGATTACCTTTTCCAAATTACCGATGAAGAAATTAAACATCTTATCCGTAAGATGGAGCAATATGATATTTTAAAAAGAGAGCAAAATAAATTCAATAATTATGAAATAAATTCCTACCTATTCTCTGTTCTTGAACTAAAAGGTAATTCTTATAATCGTAGCATTTTATCAAATATCACACGCTTTATTAACAAACATTTTCTTATTCCTACAATACTAACGATAAAATATGGTGATAATATTTCTATCGTCATTTGTGATCGTAGAATTAACAAAAAAGACCAAAACAGGGATGTTATAGAAAAAGTAACCTTAATTAAAGATATTAATATTGTAAATCCACATAGAGCTCATCTTGAAATACTATCTGATATATCATTAGAAGGTCTTATATCAACTGGTTATATAATTTATAATTTTAATACCTTGCATAAAGCGTGGAAAGATGTTTTGAATATTGAAGAACTGAACAACAAATTTTATATTAATATTAGAGAGTGGTTTTACAATGCAAGAAAGACAGTGACATTCCCGATAAATGGGGATAATTCTGAAAGCAACAGAACGGAAAATCTTATCAGATTATTAACCAGAATGATTTTTGTGTGGTTTATAAAAGAAAAGGGATTAGTAGATAATCGTTTATTTGATTATAATCTCCTTAAAAAAGAATATTTTAATCCTGAATGCTTGGAAAATAGCCAATATTACAAAGCCATCCTTCAAAATCTCTTTTTTGCTACCTTAAATAATGAAATGAACAAAGATAATCCTGAATTTAATAGACAATTTATGCCTGATAAAAAGTATTTTACAAGTGGCTATAGAAATCAATTTTATTATCGTTATGGAAGGATGTTTAGTAATAAAGATAAGGCATTAGAATTATTTGAAGATACCCCTTTTCTTAACGGTGGTTTATTTGAATGTTTAGATAATAACGCCACAAATGAACGCAAGGATTACTTTACTAATCCTATTGAAAACAAAGATCTTATTTATGTTCCTGATGAACTGTTCTTTAATTTAGATGAAAAGGGAAAACCTAAGGGTTTAATAGATATCTTTAAACATTATAAGTTTACAATTGAGGAAAATACTCCTATTGAAGAGGAAATTGCACTTGATCCAGAATTATTGGGAAAAGTTTTTGAAAGCTTATTATCTGAATGGGATGTTCAAAATGAAAAAACTAAGAAGAAAAATACAGGTTCCTACTATACTCCAAGAGAAATTGTTGATTATATGGTAACTGAAGCACTCATAACTTATTTGGATGCATTTTGCCAAGAAAACAATATATTTATATATGATAAAATCAGAAAATTATTTGAATATACAACGATAGTTCCAGATTTCAGTTCAACAGAAGTTAATATACTAATTCAGGGTTTAAGTAATGTAAAAATTTTAGATCCAGCTTGTGGAAGTGGTGCATTTCCAATGGGAATGCTTCATAAAATTGTATTTGTTTTGGGTAAACTTGATCCTGATAATGTCCTTTTTAAAGAAGAGCAAAAAATAATAGCTAAAAGTGCAATAGATGAAGATATAAAAAAGGCAAATGAAATAAATGATATGGAAGCCCGAAAACAAGCAGAAGATGTTCTGTTAAGAAAAATGACAAGATTGGAAGAAGTATTCAGTGAAAAAAATCCCGAGTATTTTGATTATGCCAGAAAACTATATATAATAGAAAATTGTATTTATGGTGTTGACATTCAACCTATTGCTATTCAAATAGCAAAGTTGAGGTTCTTTATTTCCCTGATTATAGAACAGGAAAAAAACAGTAACAAGAAAAACTATGGATTAATACCTTTACCTAATTTAGAAACAAAACTAATCTCTGCAAATTCACTTATACCGCTTATGAGAAAGATAAAAAATGAAATTTTCTACCGAGAGATTGAACCTATAGAAATGAAATTGAAAGAAACAAGAAAACGCTACTTCTTCTCAAAAAGCAATGCTGAAAAAAGAGAACTTAGAAATCAGGATAATAATTTAAGAATCAAGATGATGGATATTATTAAAAGTTATGTATCTGGCAATATACCTTATGAATGGCAAATAATGATCAATTGGAATCCCTATGATTCTTCAAAATCAGCTGAATTCTTTGATCCTTTCTGGATGTTTAATTTATCTGGTATTGAAACCGATGAAATTTCGGCCTTAAAAGATAAAGAACAATCATATAATAAATGCTTTGATATCGTTTTAGGTAATCCTCCTTATGTTAGAGCAGATAATCCTTCTATAATAGATCAAAGAAATTTGATCAAAGATACCCGTTACTATGAAACTCTATATGAAAAATGGGACTTATATATACCTTTTCTGGAAAGATCATTCAAATTGCTTAAACCTAAGGGACTATTTTCTTTTATTATCTCTGATGCCTATATTGCATCTAAGTATGCCCAGCTTTCACAAGAATATTTTCTTAATAATGCTGCTATTAACCGCATTGATTTTTTTTCAGAAATTAAATTATTTGATGCTGCTGTCCGAAATATAATTATTCAAGTCCAGAATAAGGATAATTCAAATAACATTCCTTTACGCCTTATCCATAAAGAAAATTTTGGTACTGTAACAAAACTTCCTGAGAAAAAACAAACTGAATTCAGTGTTGATATTTTTAAACCATACAACACCAATGTAATTGGAGAATTTAATAATAATTTAAAATGGGGAGAAATATGCTATGTAAGTAAAGGAATGGTTCTAAATTCACATGAAGAATTTGCTAAAGGTGAATTTGTAAAAAACGATCTTATACAGGATTATAGTGATGAAACACATTATAAAGAATATATTGAGGCAAAATGGATTAGCAGATATAATATAGTAGAAACAAAATACTTAGAATGGAATACGGTTAGAGTTCCGGCTTTTATTAGTAGGCCTACTTTTCCTGAATTATACATGTGTCCTAAAATTATGAGAGGAAGAATGACAGATGCCACTTATGATAATAACAACCTCTGTTGTAATGATAGTATAATAGTATCGGTGTTATGGAAAGATCTGAAAAATGTATTTAATAAAAGTATTACTAGTAGTATAAAGAAAGATTTTAAACCACTTGAAAATCTTAATGATTTCAGAGAAAAATTGGAAAGAAACAGTGAGTTGTTTGAATTAAAATACTTACTTGCCATTTTAAATTCTACTTATGCCAAATATTTTCTTAAATCGGTTAGAAGAAGTCAAATTGGTATATATCCTGATGACATAAAAAAAATTCCTGTTTCTGTAGTAGAGAAAAATATTCAAGAACCGTTTTGCATACTTGTTGACTATATAATGTTCATCAATAAGTGTAATAAAACAATAATAGAAAACCTGGAGAATAAGACGATTGCTGCTGAGTTTGATAGAGTTTTAGATTATATGGTTTTGGAATTATATTTTAATTCTGAAATGAAAAAGAACAATCTCAGTTTTATTCAAGAATCTAAATCAATCTTAAAACCAATTAACCAATTAGATGATGAAGATGAAAAAAAAGATATTATCATCCAATGCTATAATACTATGACAAATAGTAGTAGTTCAATCAGAAACAATATATCCCTTGCAAACATCAAACTTGAATATATTATAAAGGAGATAAGAAGAAATTGAATAAAGAAGAATTGACTGCCTTTCAAGAAAGAGATTCGGAAGAGAAAATCAATGAGATTTTAAATTCTTCATCATCAAAAAAAATTATAGTTGCTGGACCCGGGACAGGGAAAACTTATGTTTTTACATTAATATTAGAACGATCTAATTCTAAACAAAATTTAGTTATTTCCTTTATCAATCGTCTGATAAATGACCTTGAATATAAGTTGAAAGATTATGCAAAAGTTGTAACATTTCATAAATTTTGTATTCATATATTCTATTCTCAATTCCCCGGATGGAAAATTATAACTTGTTTAAATGAGATTATTTCTAGTGATTTGAATATAGATAAGAATGCTTTTGATGAGCTTTTTCATAAAATGAAAGATTCTGATAAAAATTTCAATGCATTTATGGAAAGATCATCTTATTATAAAGCAGCTGGTTTTAATGATTCTATATATAGAGTATTGCAGAAGGTACTGGATAATCCTGAAATAATTTCTAATTTTGAAAATATATTAATAGATGAATTCCAAGATTTTAGCGAATTAGAAGTTGCTTTTATTCATCAACTTGAAAAGCATGGTAAAGTTTTAATAGTTGGTGATGATGACCAAGCTATCTATCAAAGTAAATATGATTTAGGTAAAAGTTTAAGAACTTTATATAACTGTGGTTCATATACTAACTTTTCGTTACCATATTGTCGCAGATGCCCAAAAGTAATTGTTAATGCAGTTAA
>JAGPKI010000081.1:0-1807 GCA_018054005.1 Caldisericia bacterium | reverse complement strand
GTTAATGATGGTGACATTCCTTCAAATCCTTCTGATATTAAAGATTTTGAAATATGTGAATTCATTGTAGCTTTAACAAGAACAAGAAAAAAATGCGTCATAATGCCAATTAAAAATGTTTGTGGTAAAAATAAAAAACCTAGTGTATTTCTTACATGGATAAATAAAAACAAAGTTAAGAGCTATTATATGAATAAAGCATTTATAGATAGTGAAATTCAAAGTAGAGATTCAGATTTTATGAAATTGTTAAATCATTAATTATATTTATATTAATTATTGAAAAGCATAATATATTATTATAATCTAAATAACCCAGTTCTCTGATATGATTTTTATAATTCTTATTTTACATTCAAGGTGAATATTCTAAAATTATATTCTACAAGTTATATACACAATTGAAAGTTATTAAACTACTTGTCTTAAACTTTATTATTTGGATTATAATAACCGAAGTGAAAACATTGGGAGATGCTTTGAAGGAATTAAATACTAAAAACAAAATTCACCTTGCTTTATGTGAGGCATTCAGTAAAATTTATGGTTATACTTCAGATAAGAACACAGGAATAAGACATAGTATATTTGATGGAACAGATTGTATTCCTGATTTTACCGATGCTAAATATATGTTAGTGGCTTGTTCTGCTTTTATAAATTACCTATTGTCTAAAGCCGGTAACTAAGTTTATAAAATTTATGAATCAATCAAATAAACCTTCCACTACAGATATTAAAGACCAGATAGAATATGATGTTTTTTATGATGAATGCAAGGAAGATGGCTATTGGCATTGCTTTTTATTTGTTCCTAAGGACAAAAAAGAATTTATTCATCAGTTAATCACTAAAGCTCGTGACTGTACAAATTTTAAAGATCCTATACATTATGTAAATATCACCGCCAAAACAAAATTTAAAGCACCTAATGTTCGATTTGTAGAGATCCTGATAGATATCTTATTATACATAATACAGCAGCAAAAAATAAGCGCTGTTATAAAATGGGGTAAATATAATAAAAAGTACAATGAACCAAAAGTAGGAGCTAAACTTGCTATCTTTAGAAAGAAGTATCAGAATAATTCAAAAAGTGAAAATCAAAAAATGATAGAAGCCACATTCCGAATGGGACTTAAGGGTGCTTTACATTTTTTGTTTAAAGATGAGCATCCAATTATAGACAATATATATGTTGACTATAGTGAGGAGTGTTTTAATAATAATTTTGATTCACAAAATATGTGGGAAAGGTTGAAAGAAGAACTAAGAGATAACATCTCCTATACCCAGGATTCAGCAATCAGATTTATTAGTAAGGAAGATTACACACTTGATAATACTGAAAGCCAACTTATGCAATTTGTAGATGTAATTATCGGTTCAATTAGAACCTGTGTATTACAACAAACTGATTTTGAAGCAAGGTATAAAGCAACAGAAGCTATAAGAACTATACTTTTAAAGGACTATAATAATAAGGCAAGAATGAAAAATAGCAGATATTATAAAGGATATACATTATCTGAAGCAAAACTTGAAAACAATGAATGGATATTTAACCCCATAAAAATAGAATCAGACAAGCAACAAATGGAATTTTTTTCAAGTGATGATCTTAATTAATCATTATGCTCTTGATTCGGAATCCTGACAAAGTAATAAATAAAGCATTTTTTGGGAGTGTTCATTTTATTGGGTCTGTTTTCTAATAAAATAATCGGAAAACCATAGTTTGACAAATGCAGTTAACGAATCTAGGGATTTGAAATTATCCAGGTTCTTTAATTTCCTATTTAGTTGT
>JAGPKI010000080.1:3709-6682 GCA_018054005.1 Caldisericia bacterium | reverse complement strand
TATGCGAATAGCTATATCAACAGATGGTGATTTTGTATCAGCACATTTTGGTAGGTGCCCGTCTTTTACTATTCTTGATATTGAAGATAGTAAAATAATAAAACAAGATAAAATTGCAAATCCCGGTCATCAACCTGGGTTTATTCCACAATTCTTGCATGATATGGGTGTGGAATGTATTGTTTCTGGTGGTATTGGGTCACGGGCAAGCTCAATTTTCAGTGAATATGGAATTAAAACAATTGTTGGAATAAGCGGGAAAATTGATGATGTTATAGAGCAGCTTAAAAATGGAACTTTGCAAAGTAAAGGCAGTCTTTGTGATCATGGTAGTGGAAAGGATTATGGATTAGATAAAAGTGAATGCGACCATCATGGTGGAAAAGAATGCGATCATTAAAGAGGTGAAATTATGAAAGTTTGCATTACTTCTGAAGGTGACAATTTGGATTCTCAAATTGACCCGCGATTTGGTAGATGTAAATATTTTGTCATTATTGATCTTGAAACTATGGAGTTTGAAATAATCAAGAACCCTAATATGGATGCTACAGGAGGAGCAGGAACACAATCAGCACAGCTTATTGCTAGTAAGGGTGCAGAAGTAGTTTTAACAGGAGATGTTGGACCCAATGCTTCTCAAGCCTTACAATCGGCTGGTATTAAAATTGTGACTGGAATAACAGGTTTAGTTAAAGATGCTATAGAAAAGTATAAGAATGAGATGAATTAAAAAATGCCAATGGGAGATGGAACAGGACCAATTTGGAGAGACAGACTTAAAACAGGAAGAAGTCAAGGACTAAGAAGAGGTATAGGAAGAGGCGGACAAAGGGAAGCACTCTCGAGCTTAAAACCTAAAACATATCAATTGCAGCAACTAAAAGCTTTTGTAGATGAAGAGAAATGTATAGGATGTGGATTGTGCATAGATATATGTTCTCAAGGAGCAATAACTTTAAAGGAGAATTTGGAAGATAGGTGACTATATCTGTTGCGAGCGGAAAAGGTGGGACAGGCAAAACTACAGTTGCTACGAGTTTAGCTCTATCAATAGGATCAGTAAAAGATAACAAGGTTCAATTTTTAGATTGCGATGTTGAAGAACCTAATGCACATATTTTTTTAAAACCCTTAATAAAAAAATATAAATCTATTGGTGTTCTCATTCCTAAAATAGATGAATCTAAGTGCAACTTTTGTGGCAAATGTGCAGAGATTTGTGCTTATAATGCAATTGCTGTTTTTAAAAGCAAAGTTTTAGTTTTTTCCACATTATGCCACAGTTGTGGTGGTTGTGCACTGCTTTGCCCTAAAAAAGCAATTACCGAAATAAATAAAGAAATAGGCATTATAGAGATTGGTAGTTTAAATAATATTCAATTTATACATGGTATATTGAATATTGGAGAAACAATGCCTCCTCCATTAATTAGAGCAGTAAAAAAATGCATTGATTTTACAAGAACTGTTATCATTGATGCTCCACCTGGCACATCCTGTCCAGTTATCGAAGCTGTTAAAGGAAGTGATTTCTGCATTTTGGTTACTGAACCTACTCCATTTGGCTTAAATGATTTGGTCTTAGCTGTAGAAGTTTTAAAGAAGATTGATATTCCTTTTGGTGTAGTCGTAAATCGCGCAGATACAGGAAGTAATGAAGTTGAGGATTACTGTAGTAAAGAAGGTATTGAAGTTTTAATGAAAATACCTTTTGATAGAAAAATAGCCGAAGCATATTCAAAAGGAATCACTATTGTTGAGATAATTCCTCAATATAGGGAGAGATTTGTGCAACTATTTGAATTTATCAAGACAAAAGTAGTGTAGACTTGAAATGTGAGGTAAAGCTCACTATTTCAGCAATGAAATTACTCAGTACAAAGTTTGAATAGAGGATAAAATGAAGCAGATTGTAGTTATAAGTGGAAAAGGTGGGACAGGGAAAACTATAATTACTGCATCTTTTGCTGCACTTTCCGAAAATAAAGTTATTGCTGATTGCGATGTAGATGCTGCGGATTTACATCTTCTTTTACACCCAGAGATTATTGAAAGACATGAATTTCGATCAGGAAAGACTGCATATATAAATAAAGAGATCTGCCAGCAATGTCACAAGTGTATTGATGTATGTAGGTTTTCAGCAATAAACGAGGATTATATAGTAGATTCTATTTCATGTGAGGGTTGTGGTATATGTAGCCAAATCTGTCCAACTGGAGCTATAAAGATGGAAGAGAATATATCTGGTGAATGGTTTATATCAGAAACAAAATATGGACCTATGGTGCATGCTAAATTAGGAGTAGCCAGAGAAAATTCAGGAAAACTTGTAACTGAAGTGAGACAAAATGCAAAGAGAATAGCAGAAGAGCAATGTAGGGAATATGTAATTATTGATGGACCTCCAGGTATCGGTTGCCCGGTGATTGCCTCTTTAGCATATGTAGATTTGGCTTTAATAGTAACTGAACCTACATTTTCTGGAATTCATGATATGGGGAGGGTTGCAGATGTTGCTAAACACTTTGGTGTCAATACTAAGGTTGTTATAAATAAGTATGATATTAATTTAAATAATACTAATGCGATAAAATTGTTTTGCGAAACAAGAAATATTGAAGTTTTAGCACAATTACCTTTTTCAGAGGAAGTGAATCATTCTTTGATAAATGGAATACCTGTTGTTGAGTATTCAGATACAGAAATATCTGAAGAGATTATAAATTTGTGGGAAAATATTAAAAAAATCACAATATAAGTTAAAAGGAGATTATCTATGCAAAAAGCAGATGAAGAGGAAAAAATTGAGCAAGAAAAGAGACTTAAAGAGCGAATGCTCAAGATAAAATACAAACTTATTGTAATGAGTGGAAAGGGTGGAGTCGGTAAGACTACAGTAGCAGTCAATTTAGCGTATGGATTAGCTGATAAAGGAAAAAGAGTTGGTATTTTAGATGTTGATATTCA
>JAGPKI010000080.1:0-3609 GCA_018054005.1 Caldisericia bacterium | reverse complement strand
GAGTCTTGTGATTCAGGAAATCCTTTTTTGCATTTCAAGAAAGAGAGTTCAACTGCATTATCTATGAACAAAATATTAGATAAGATTATGGAGCATTTTTGAGAGACGAAGTTTGTAATTATCTATGGTAATTCCTTTTATGAGAAAAAAGAACAGGCATTCGAGCCAAAGAGTGTTCCATAGATTACAACCAATTTTTTCTTAAAATAATCTCTTTCCAGCTCAAGGCCAAAGAGCTTCATAAGAAATGCATACTGTGCCAGCACCCTTGGTAAAAATCTCTTTTTTATCCTCAATGGGAGTTTTCCTTTAGAAAGAGTTTCAATATATTCCTTTATAGAGAATGTGTTTGAGTATATGGTCCCTCCAATGAGTCCAAATGCGCCTGAGCCTATGCCTGCATATTGGTTGTATTTTATAATGTATTCGTCTATTGCCTTTGTTTTTTATTTAGAAAAGCACCATGCTGTAGTTGATGTTCCTGCAAATAAACTATTCTACTTTACATGCTTATGCTTCAATTACAATAAATCCATATTGTCTTGCCTTATAGAAATTGATGTGAAAACTCGATCAGTTTAATTATTATGCTCTTCATAAAAGATCAGATTGCCGCTTGAATTTTGATATAAAAGTCCTTTAAGTGTTGATTTATCCTTGTAAATTAAATCAATTGGTATAAATGAATGTGATGTAATAGCAGTAGGTAGTGCATATGGTATGGATAGATTGTATATCTCTCTTCCATTCTCTTTATCTATGAAGCTTAAACTTTTACTATTCTGGTTAGTAATTATTAGTGAATTTTTAATTGACACCGGTTCTAATTTAAAAGGGAAATATTCGCACAAAGGAAAATATAAATACCTTTCTTTCAAAATTTTAAAAAAATCCAGAAACTCTATATCCTTTTTCCATTTAATATTTCCACTTTTCTTATCTATGCAAATTATACCATTACTCAATTTATCAAAACCTTTAAAATTTACATAAACATTTTTATCATCCAGAGATAAACTCATTAAAGTTATTGGGCAATTTTCTATCTCCTTGCATAAGTTTACTGACCAGATTTCTTCAAATTTTCTCCCCAATTTGTAAATACGCATTGCTTCCGCTCTCGGTCTTTCAAGATAAGCTGCAACAAATAAACCTTCTTCATCGAGACAAATAGAGGTAATAGTATTTTCCGCAGATAATGGTAGTTCAAATCTATCAGAAGATAATCTGTAATTGCTTTCAATAGAATAAATAAGTCTTCCTGCCAGATAATATGCTTTTCTATTATCTGCAAGAAGAAGTCTTGGACAAGATTGGAATATATTGTCACGACTGGAAAGCTCAATAACCTTTAATGAGCCTAAATTCTTAGTGGAAGATAAAGGAATAGAGTATAGTTTATCGTCCATAAAGAAGTAGATATTCTTATCAAATAGTATTGGTGGAGTTAGTAGTCCTTTCCTTCTACTATCAGAGTCTGAGTCATTACAACATTCTTTTTTTAACTCTTTTGAATTGATTTCCCAGTAGATTTTCCCATTTTTTTTGTCTATTAGCCAAATAGAAGTTTCCAAACCATTATTAAAAAGATAAAATGGGAGGCACTGATCAACATTTCCTGCAATAATATATTGGTCAGTAATGAGAATATTATTAGAGAGCTCTCTTCTAAGTTGAGTTTTCCAGATTTGTTTGCCTGTCAATGCGTCAATTGCAAGAATTGCAGAATCATCGTTTGCTTTACAGTATATAATTCCATCAGAATAATATATTCCATTCTCTAATATATTTTCTGTTCCTACTGATATTTCCCAGTTAACTTCCATTGTCTTTAAATTTAGAGACATAATTTCACCACAGTGATAGATGTACAAAGTATTATGATATCTTATATATGGATTTACTTGTTCATAAGTATCAATAGGATAATTTTTAAATAAATGTATCTCTTCCAAACCTGATTCGTTATTTAACTTATAAACTCCACTTCTTTCAATGATTATTAAAGATTCTTTATACTGTTCTATGCCTTTTATACCAAATATAGGTTTTACAGAAACTGAGGGAATGCCATCAAAGATCTCATGTGAAAGAAGTTTTTTGTTTTCAATGTCTATATTAATAAAATGGATTTTAGGATCATCTCCATTTATTATTGATTTTTCTCCTTCAAGAATTAGGATTGATAGAATATTCTCATTTAAAGTGATATAAGGGTATGAATCTATTAATAAAGAGGGTAAATAGATTTCCAAATCCTTTGGTAAAAAAAGAATTTCTTGTGGTAGCATTGAATTATTTAAGTCAATTTCGTAAATTTTTTCTAAAACGAATGCATACATTGTTTTTAAATCTTCTGAGCAACAGAATGTGGATGGACATTGAAAATAGGAAGTAACTCCACAAACCTCTCCTCTTCCAACTTCAAACATATTTGTAAGCTCTCCATTATCTGCATTAATAATCCAAAATAAAAGCGTGTATCCGGGTGAAAGTGTAAAAATTACTCGTCCATTTATTTCATTTAAATAAAAAGTTGCATATTGATAAGAAGGAGCGAGAAAAGTAAAATTTCCACTTTCATTATTTGCTCCAAGATTAGTTAGCCAAAATATTTTTCCACTTTCACGATCAATTTTTATGATTCTATTGCTTTCGATGACCACATATAGATTTTCATTTTTACATGTAAAGTAATAATAACGTGGTGGAAGTATATCTTTTTCGTTTTTTAGCTTGCAAATCCATTTTATTTCATCCTGAAAATATGAATAGGAGTACAATATTCCAGTTTCATATTCAATAAAATATAGAGTATATCTAACTTTAGGGACAATTGATGGATGAATTCCCTCTTTTAATTCATATTCTTTTATTATTGGGTAATGATTCATTGCGATTGAGAAACTTCCAGAAATAGGTTTTCTCTGGTCGATCAATTTACCCGAATTTACATCGAACCTTCTAATTACTCCACTTGATAAGAAGACAAACATATATTCATCGGAAACTACAAAATCTATAATTCTCTCATTCCAAAGTTGCCATTTTTTAGATAGAGGAAAATTTAGTTCAATAGGTGAGTAAAATGTTCTTTCCTGATTTCCCCCAACACAAATCCAATTTGTTTTTTGTAATGTAAGCACAATTTCACTGGGAGGAAAGAAAAATAATATTATTAGAAGTAAGATTAAAAAAAACTTTGTATTAGATAATTTCACAACATCACCAAACTAATTTTTTAAATTTTTAGGTTTTATCTTTACTGTAAGAGTTTATACTGCTTAAAATTTAATTCAACCCCTGAGTCTTCTAATTGTAGTTACAAATTTTAGGGTTCTTCATTGTAGGGATTATCGATTGGAATATCTATTTTTCCATCTTCGTCACAGTCAAGTCCTCCCACATCTGAGAAGTCATTTGCAGATTCATCCTCCTCTTCAGGGCATGGAACTGCATTTAATCTGACAAATTCTCCATTGGGAATTTGATCTTTAATATCAGCTGTTATTTCATATAGTAATTCCAAAACTCCTTTAGAATCGATTTGTTCTCCACTACTATCTCTGGCAGGTATATCGGGACGAAAAAGGTCACACTCATGATACT
>JAGPKI010000079.1 GCA_018054005.1 Caldisericia bacterium | reverse complement strand
ATAGCATATAAAAATATATACGGATACCATTTGATTTTCTCATTCCCAAGGTTTAGGAGTTGTTTTTAGGTTGCGAATATATTTAAGAGATGTGAAGCAACATTCATATGTATTAAGTTCTGTGGTTTGGTACATTGAATTATTAGTAAGTATATATTAAGCGTCAATAATAGGCTGAATACCATATTTTTAAATTTATCAAACCGTTTGGAATTAATGATCTGATATGTCGAGAATTTTTGTAACCAATGAAGACAACCAGAGAGCTGTGTGTCAAGCCAAATCTATCAAACCCCTTGACAAAAAGCGTGCTGTGTTGTATACTATTACTACGGATCAAATAAGCCAAGCTGAAACAATGTATAATAACTTGCCCAAGAGAGTTTTTCAACTCTTAAAGGAATATGGCATTAACGATTTCCCTTCACTATTATCCCACAAACAAAGTCTTCAACAACAACTTAATAAATTAAAACCAAGTAAAACTATAGATACACTTGAAAGTTATCTCTCATTTTTAAACGATTCACTCATACAAAACAAAGTTGATTATTCATCTGCTCAAAATCATGGTTTAAAAATCGATCTCGATGATTACCCTCCACAATTCCTTGATCTTCCAATAATCTACTTCTATGAAACTTTCTCTTCAAGGGTTATCAAGAGGCTATATGAACAAGATGTTTATTTACTAAGAGATCTTTATAAAAAGTCGGGAGATAACCATACGATGTATTCATATTGGAAAAATATTTTAGATACAGAAACACTCTCATATTTTTCTTCGAGCATGAATGAAAATGTGGTTGAGTTTAGCAAGGGAGTTCAAAAATTTTTAGAATTCAATAACATTACTGATGTTCATACCTTAAAAAAAGACATCTCTAGTTATGAGAAATTTAAGAAATATCCAATAGGGAACAGGTCAATATATTTTGAAATTTATGATGCTTTGACTGGAGACACATTTAAATTAAACGAGATTAGAGAGTATATTAATGCAAATTTCTGTGGAAAAATTGCTATACTTCTAAAACAAATAAACACTGTAGATAGGGGTGTTTTTTTAAAAAGATACTTTGAAAATAAAACCTTAGAAGAAATTGGGCAAATACTAGGACTTACGAGAGAGAGAGTTCGTCAGATTGAAAGCAAGTCAATATTTTTTATTAAACCAATCATTGATTTACTATTAAATTTTGAGCTTGAGAAGTATCCTAATTTAAAAAAAATTGTTGAATCTAGACCGTTACTTTATCCTGAAGAGAAACATCTTCTTTATTTTCTTGATGATACTGAAAATTCAATTTTAAATTTATTATCTTTATCCTCAAAAGTTTCTATAATAAAGACTGGAAACAAAGACTATATTATCTCTTTTAGAGAAACTAATTCTATCAAATTTGAGGATATAAATAATTATATTAAAAAATACAAAATTGAAAATCTCAAAAACAATTTTAGCGATGATGAAATCACACATTTGTATTATTTATTAATAGCAGAAAACCTAATAATTCAAAATGATATTGAGAAACAGTTTGTACAAGAACTTCTCCGCTCTTTATTAACAAAACGTTTTTTAATGACTATTGATGATAAGAAAATACATATCAAAAACACAGCAATCAGTAAGACCTCTCTTATAAAAAACATCCTTAAGAAATATGGTCCTCTGCATTTCAAAGAGGTTAAAAAATATTTATACTCTGAGTATGGTATTAATGTAACAGATAGAAATGTTAATGCTACTCTATCTAGGGAAGGTATGTTTGTTAATGTTGGAAGAGGAATTTATGATACAAAAGATTCCAACCTATCTGGGAAAACAATAATTCAACTTGCAACTGATTATTTAATTAAAAATATGCAACCTAAATCTCTTCATGATATTGAATCTTATGTTTTAACTAGAAAAAAAATAAAAAAATCAAGTATAGGAGCAATATTACTAAGTAAACCAAATATTTTTGGTAGAACAGAAGATGGATTATTCGGATTAAGAATTTGGAATAACTTTCAATACACAAATAACACAAAACAATATAGAAAATATTCTGTTTCAATTAGAGAAGCATTTAATTCTCTTCGAAAATCTGGAGCATTAGACACTCCATTTACACTTAATGAATATATTGAGCGTGTATCACAAACATATAACTCTGAAACTTCAACGAAACGAATTACAATCTACACTTTATTTACCCAACTTGAGAAAGAAGGTGTTTTAATTAATATAAATTATAACAAAAGGACAAAAAGATGGATGATAAAAAATTAAAGGAGATCGCTCTAAAATGGAATATTCCTTTGTCATTATTGGAATCGTTGATAAAAGCGACAAATAACATAAGCATACACGATAGAAAAGTAGGGCAACTTACTGTAATTGAAGAGTTAATTTATAATTTTTTAAAAGAAAAAAATGATAATTAATTATTTAATTGTTGAAAATTTTAAATCTTTTAAAGAAAGAACTTTCTTTGATCTCGAAGTTAAGCAAAAAGAACAAAATATTATTTTAATCGAGGCTTTAAATGGTATAGGTAAAACAAGTTTCCTTCAAGCAATGAATATCGTTTTTTTTGGACTTGGGAAAGTTGACTTTGATAAATATATCTCTTATGGCCATGAAAAAGAAAAAATGATTCTAGAAGTTGAATTCTATAATACTAATGATTTCAAAACATATAAAGTTCATAGAGAATATTTTAACAATGATAATGAAACCGCTATTATCTCAATTTTTAAATTATATATGGATGAAGTTCTAATTAGTGATTTTGATGAAGATCAATGGAAACTATTTTTACAAACCGAATTTCCTCAAGAAATTTCAAGTTTCTTTTTCTTCGACGGGGAAAAAATACAAGAAATGATTGATTACAAAAATCCAAGAGAGATAAAGATTGCTATTGAAAAAATCCTTGGAATAGAAGACCTTAGAAATTTAAGAGATAATTTAATCCAAATTAAATCCAAAAAATTAAGAGATTTCTCATATGATCAAGATAATGTGAATGCAAAGTCTCTGAATCTTCAATTGATTGATTTAAATGCAAATAAAAAATCGCTACAAGAACAAATATCAAAAAATAATAAAGAAATTGAAGAAATTAGTAAAGAGCTTTACTTAATAACTAAAGAAATGGATAGTTTAATGGCCTCTGGTTTATCTGAGGAAAAAGAAAAAGAATTAGAAAAATACAACCAGACAATTCGAAATTTAGAAAAGGAAAAATATCTATTAGAAAAACAGCTAGAAGATTTCTTAAATTTTAATCTTGATAGTTTTCTTCTGGTAGATAGTCTAGCTACATTTAACAAAGAAATTGCTCAAGCACATGTGAATTCTCAGAAACTTAATCCATCCTCAATTATTGAGATAGTAAAAAAATTATACTATCCTTATTGTATACACTGTGGAAATAAATATAACAAAGATAGCTTCGCGGAAGTTGAAAAAAAATTAACTACCATTCTGGAAGAAAATAATCGCCAATTAGGAAAACAGCCATTAGATATCGAAAATTATAACAGATCCACAAGTGTTTTTCTTTCTAAGCCAACAATAGATATCAATAAAATACTTGACCAACTTGAGCAAATTGATATAAAAACTTCTGAATTAAAAAGAGAAATTAATGCTATTAAAAGAACTGGGAACTCAATGGAACAACCAGAAAAAAGGCAAACATTAACAGATAACTACGAATCATATACAAATGAAAAAATCAAGCTTGAAAGAGAGGTTAATTCACTTTCAGAGAATCTTGTCGCTGTTGAGAATAAAATTTCATCGCTTGAATTAGAACTTGAAGGACTTGTGAAAAATGCTGAGACAAATAAGATGGATAAAGAAGCAATAGATTTAATTAGTAACATTTTATCAGCCTTAGATGAATATATTAGTGTTTTAGTTGTTGATAAGAAAATAGAGCTCAGGGAAAAAACAGAATATATGTTTAAACTCCTTAGCAATACTGACAAATATGATAAAGTTGAAATAAGTGACACTTATCAAGTTTCTGTTTATGATAAAAATGGAAAAGAGCAGGAGCTACTTAGCAGTGGTTTTAAACAAGTCTTAATGACTTCTTTGATATGGGCATTAAAAGAGTGCTCCGATAAAAATATCCCTGTAATTATAGATACACCTCTGGCAAGATTAGATCCAACCCATAGAATTAATATGCTAACCAAATATTTTCCAATAGCTGCACCACAAGTAATTATTTTGTCTCAACCTTCTGAAATAACTGAAGATGATCTAAAAAACACAGAATGGACCAAACATCTTCGAAACAGTTCTTATATACAAATGGATAGAGATGAAATTACAGATTCATCAATTTTAAATATTATATCAATTTAATAATACATATTTATGTCTAACAAACTTTTTACTTCAAAAAAATCAGAGCAAATTATTGAGAATACAGTTAATTTACTTGGGTTAAAAAATTCAAATTTTATAATAGCCCGTTTAGCACTTGCTATTACAATCTCTCTTAAAAGAACCTTCGAAGATGTTCCATTCGCAGATACAGAAGGTAAAGAATTTAATAATTACACCTTATTTAAGGGTGAGGGGTATGATTATCTCTTACTTATAAGAACACTTATGTCTAATTTATATGGAAGAGAATTAAAGGACGAGGAATTACTAGGAAATTCGGGTTTAATAAAAAAACATATTGATGAAGGCTGTAAAATTATTGATGAAATTTATCAGGAAGTTAAACCAAATAAAAATAAATTTATTAGAAAGTTGTATGCTTTAAAATTTGACAAAGAACTTATTTCTGATCTCGGACAGGATACAAAATTTAATGATTCTCCTAATATAAATTTACCAAACGAGAGTGATAATGACCTATTTGTAAATGAGACTATTTCAAAAATTAAAGAATTTCTAGACAATTTGGGATTTGATGAAATATTAGAAACAGAACATACCTTATCAAGTTCTATACTTAGAGTTAAGATTAAATTCCCTCCACTAAATAACAAATATGTTACAAATATAAGAAGTCGAACAGAGGATTTAAAGTTACACCTTGCACTTAACACAGAGCCTTTGATCTCTGTATTTGGTGGCTACTTATGTATAGATGTTCCAAGACCTGAAAGAGAATTTGTTTATCTTAAAGATGTTATAGATCGAGTTGATTATAAATCCCCTGTAACCTTTCCAATTGGGTTAGATATAGATGGGAATGTAGTTACCATTGATCTTGCAGATAGCACAAGTCCGCATCTTTTGATTGGAGGAGCAACAGGACAAGGAAAAAGTGAGTTGCTAAAAAGTATTATTGTTACATTGGCAACTAAAAATACCCCTGAAACTGTACAGATGTATCTACTAGACCCTAAAAAAGTAGAATTCACCAAATTTAAAAAATTCCAAGAAGTAAAGGCCGTGATAACTGAGGTAAAAGATGCAATAAATCTACTTGAATCCCTTGCTGAAGAAATGGATAGAAGATATGACTTATTACGAGAGTATGAAGTAAATAATATAGATAAATATAATCAACTTGTACTAGACAAAAAGCCTCACATAGTTGTTATATTTGATGAGTTTGCTGATTTCATCCTAAATGAAAAAGAAGTTAAAGAATCCCTTGAAAACTTAATTAAAAGATTGACTGGGAAGGCAAGGGCAGCAGGAATCCATTTAATTCTGGCTACACAAAGACCCGATGCTGAAATTGTCACTGGAATTATCAAGGCTAATTTGCCTGCAAGAATTGCGTTTAGAACTTCAACAGGAATGAACTCTAGAGTAATTATTGACACAGAAGATGCAAAAGATTTGCTTGGTAAAGGAGACCTTATTTATGTCAAAGAGAGTAATCCAATTAGAATTCAAGCTCCATATATCCCAGACAATGAAATTGACTTGATACTAAATCATATATTTTAAGTTAAAACATGTATAAAAAAGATATAACTGAAAAGAACGATAGACAAATTGAATTGCTAGATGAGTTCACATCCGTATTTAGCATATTTAGATTGTCTATTGGTGCTATTGGATGGTTAGCCCAATCAAAAGATTTATATCTTAAATTCCTAGAGGAATACAAATATATTGTCGAGATGCAAACCTCGGTAATTGAAGATGTTGTAAAAATAGATAAATCAATATTGGAAATGCTTGATTATAATGATAAGAATGGATTGATAAAAAGCTCCATTATAGAACTTGCTAAATTAATCATTATTAATGTTAAAGACATAACAGATGCTTTACCTGAGCTATCTGAAATTAGAGCATCAAGTTCATATAAAATACTTAAAGTATTAAGAAATGCATCTGCACATAATAATAAGGTCTTCTTTAATAAGGGTAAGTATCGTGAACGAATGATCAAGCAATTACCAATTAACTGGAGAAACAAAACAATCGATCTCTCCTCTGAAAATCAAGATGTTTTTGATGATTTACATTTTTCACCTGCTGATATATTTATCATAGCAGAAGAGATATCTGTATTAGTTAGAGATATTCGAAATAAAAAGCCAATTTAAATTTCCTTACAGACATCAGCTAAAATGTGGATATTCTTTTTTATATCCTAATAGTAAGAAAGACTTCTCTGAAAATCCTCGTTATCTTTTTCTCAAAAGCCTCTTATCCTAATTTAGATATATAATCTATTTACTAAAGATTTATAGTTTTTTTTCCTTATTTCACTACTATTT
>JAGPKI010000078.1 GCA_018054005.1 Caldisericia bacterium | reverse complement strand
AATTGTTCTACTAATTTAGGTGATGAATATATAGGGGGGATCAATTCATATTTAGTATATTGATATTCTGTTTGTTCTTTTTCCATTGTTATATTGTTATTATACTATATTTGTATGTAGTATTATTAATAATAATTAAGTATAATTATGTTATTGTATGGTGGATGTAGCTCAATTGGTTAGAGCACTGGTTTGTGGCACCAGGGGTTGTGGGTTCGAGTCCCATCTTCCACCCCAGATATAGTTTTCAATGTCTTATATGATACAAGAGATTCTTTTATGAGAATTTAACAATTAAAATTAAAGGCTTTATTAGTCGTGACATAGTCCTATGAATATAAAATTGTGTGTAGACGATAGTCTGTAGATTAATAGTCTGAATCCTGTGTAAAATTAAATAATTATGAACAATGACATCGTTGATATAGTTGCAAAAAATATTAAGACTCTTAGATTACAAAAGAAGCTATCTCAAGAAGAGCTTGCTTCCCTATCTGGACTCCATAGAACATATATCAGCTTGCTAGAGAGAAAGAAAAAGAATGTTTCGATAAAAATTCTTCAAAGGATTGCCGATGCATTAAAAGTAGATATAACCTCTTTAATAAAATAGAGATCTATGAACTGGTTTTCAAATAAACAGAAAATGGAACAAAATATGTATCCCGAAATTGAGATAACAGATGAGGATTTAAGAGAAATAGTCTACTTTATATTAATGAAATTTCAGTCAGATGGCCTGCATATCCAGGGAACTTCTTCAAAAAGGGATTTACTCGGTGGGTATATAGAGCGCTGGTTTAACAAATCAGCTGAAACAATAGTTTTTAATAAACTCCTTGAGAATAAACCATATAAAGTTATTCCTGATTATTTTCTTTATGGTAATGATAGTGACAAAAATGCTCCTGACTTGCTGGGGCTTGAAGTTAAAAACAAAGTTATCCCATTTGTGAAATATAGAGATGGAACATGGGAAAATATCTCCAATATGCCAAGGGTAGAAGTTAAGGTCGTGAGAAAAGATCAGTATCTAGTTGGTGTTAGAGAACCACAAATGATAGATGATTATTATGTTTTCATAGAATCAGATCTTTCAGAAGATTATTTAGCGAGATTATTTGCAGACGAAGTCTTTTCTGAAAAATATTTTAAAAACTTGCAGACAAAGGATGAATTTATAGCCTCAGATAAAGATTCTCAGATTATTCCTCATAACCAATATAGAAAACCTGAAAAGATTGGAACATATAGGCTTCTAGGAATATACAAAAGAGATGATTTTAAAAATGGGACTGTATTGTGTGGTAAAAAAGTAAGTCCCTTATATTTTTCAAATGCAGAAAACATTGAAGTCCGTGGAGATATTATTGAAACTATCGCAGTAAAGAATGAAGTGTTTTCATACAGCTATGCTGGAAATGTTTATCTTCCTATGCATATATCAGGAACTGATAAGATTAAAGTCGTTAAGAAAAATAAAACTACATTTTATCTTGAGACACCAAAACAACTTAAAATTAATGGAGTACCTGTTAATGCTGGACGCGTGAAGATATCATTTAAGCTGTTTGAGAGAAGTTCTAATTGGGAAGAGAACGTTATTACAAAGAATATGCTTCCACTTGTAATTAAAGATTCTACACAGGAACTTATAAGTATATTTGATAAAATCTCAAGAGGATAAGACTTTCATGATTTCCCTTGCGAATCGTTGCAAAACTGGGACACTGACAGAATTTCCTATTTGTTTGTAAAGTATTGAATCAGCAAGCTTTGGCAATGGATAATCATCTGGAAATCCTTGTAATCTAAAACACTCTCTCGGCGTAAGTTTCCTTATACCTTTTTTATCTCTGATTATTGGCACATTATGGCCTCCCATACCCATATTAGCTGTTAATGTAGGACAAATACCCTTTTTATTCTCTCTTACATACTGCCTTCTCCATTGATATATCGTATTTTCTGACTTCACCTCATTTTTAATTCTTTCAAATAACGGTTTATCATTGTAATAATATTTTGGATCAACTTCTTTTTCTAGAATATCCTTAAAAGATTTTGTCAGGGGTATTTTATTAGGAAACTGGAACTTTCCTAATGTTTCCCAATCTTTGAATCCGACTATATATGTCCTTTCACGATTCTGAGGTAGGTTCCCATATTCATATGTATTGTAAATTCTATAATCCGCTTTATAACCTAACGAAGCTATTGTTCCCATTATAATTTTAAATGTTTTACCTCCATCATGGCTTACGAGGTTTTTGACATTTTCAAGAAGAAAAGCCACAGGTTTCTTTTTCTCAAGTATTTTTGCAATATAAAAAAACAAATCACCTCTACCTTTACTATCTTCAAAGCCCTTTCTATAGCCAGCAATTGAAAAAGCCTGACATGGGAATCCACCAAGTAATACATCAAAATCCGGAATATCTTCCGGCTTCACTTCTTTAATATCTGCAATGGTTAACTTAGGGTCAGAAAAGAATCCATCAAAAGTAATTTTACACTTTTTATCAAAGTCATTAGAGTATACAGTTTCAAACCCTTCTCTTTCAAAAGCTAATCTAATGCCACCAATTCCTGCAAATAAGTCAATTGTTCTTAATTTCTTGTTTTTCATATTGTTGTATGAAATCATTAATTACTTCTTCAAGATTATTTCTAATTTGATGTTCCCAATATCTTATCACTTTTATGCCTATTTTTTCTAGCTCTTTATTTACCTCTATATCTCTTTCAACATTTCTTCCAATTTTAGGAATCCAATACGACAAATTACTTTTGGGGAGTATAAAATCTTTTGGACATTTGTGCCAAAAGCAACCGTCTATGAATATAGCAAGATGTCTTTTATGAAAATATATATCTGGCTGTCCATATATGTTCTTTGGATTTACTCTGTATCCTCGTATGTTCATACTCCACAGCTTTTTCCTGAATAACACCTCTGGCTTGGTATTTCTGCTTCTAATATGACTCATGTTTTTAGCTCTGTTCATTACAGAAAGATTATCCACTTTGATCTTTTACTAAAATTTTTAGGAATTTGATTCTCTTCTTAAGTTCACTATAGTTCTTATCATAGGTTTAAAAATATTGCCTCATATAATCTCTTAAAGCCTTATCAACAACATACACATAGGTTCCTCGAATTCCTCTAGTCAAAAGTGTTTTATATATATTTTTAATATATATATCTAACTCAACAGGATCCGATATGGCCCTTCTTCCGTTAAAATCTAAATATTTTGATTTATCAACTACAATAGTATTTCTTTTTTCATTATAAGAAATCTCAGGTCCCAATATTACTCCCGCATAATTTAAATCATATCCCTGTATAGTATGGATACAACCAACTTCATTTATTGCATTAGGAGAATTTACCCAGTCTTTTGTAATACTATTCCATCTTAATTTTATTCCATCTATTTCAATATCATAATCAACAATATCATTATTTTTAGTTTTCCACTTCCAGGCATATCCTGCTAAGATTCTTGACAAGCCATATTCTTTATCTCTCTTTTTAATTTCACTTATCATTTGACCTACATTATCAAAAAACCGTAAATCATAATTATAAAACTTAATTGGATGCGGTTTTGTACAATTTAAAATATCTCTTATATACGCAATATAATCCTGCCCTCCTTTAACTCTCATCTGGGATACAAGTTCATGCTCAATAAAATGAATATTTTTAATTGAACCATACCTTATATCTGCTGGTATTACTGATTGATTTTTATCATAAAAAAGAACCTGATATTTTGATGAGAGAAGAATCCAATCTAACTGTGTAGCAGTTTCTTTTTCCAAGCCTAAAGAGGCCGAAATCCTGTCAAAACTTGCATAATTTGTAAGATTTACTCTTCTTCGCAATCTGTGTGCTTCATCAACAATTAAAATGTCATATCTTTTCTTAACAACATCATCAGGCCCTATTACCATACTAGGAGATAGCCCTTTCACATTCCTAAAAACTCTTTTTATTGTTTTACGAAGAGAAGTCATTGGAATAACAAGTCCAATTTCTAAGTTCTTAGACCATTTTTTTGTATACAGAGCTTTTACTAAGTATGTTGCAACAATTGTTTTCCCTGTTCCAGGCTCACCAGATACTAAGTGTGGTGTTCTATTTCCAGCTTTAATACTCACCATAATATCATTAACAACTTGTAATTGATCCTCAGATAAAGCTTTATAGGGGGAGTATTTAAATAGGTCACTATTTTCGATTTGAATTATATCTTTATCAACTATTTCTTTTTTCTTCAGCTCCTTCCATATAACTTCAAATTTCGCGAGATACCTTTCTCTATCATAATAATTAGACTCATGAATTCCTAAATTTCCATTTTGAATTAGATATTTTCCATCACCAGACATATATCTAATTAAACATGATTCAATATCCAATGTTGCGGACTTGTTGTATTCATCATCAGCAATAATATACATCGATTTCAATTTCGCTTTCTCGCTTTTTTCATAATGTTGGGCTGCCCTTTTATATGCTGTAGTGGTTTCTCCAATATATGCCTCTTTTCCATCTTCAAGAATATATACTATTGGCCAGTTCTCTCCATACCTGTATTTTTTTATTAAATTAAACTTGTCCCCTTGATAATCAAACCTCTTTATTTCGTACATTTAATTAATCTTTAAACTTAGTATACTTTGTTGAATTTCCTTTTGCTTTCTCAATAGGATATTTCTTCTCAGTAACAGCTAATTTCTCTAAAGAGACTTCGTCAAGATCTATATTTAAGGTATGTGCTAATAATAACAAATAGGTATATACATCTGCTATTTCAGATTTAACATCTTCAATATCATATTTATCATTCCATTGAAAACATTCTAATAGTTCAGCAGCTTCTATAGATATTGATTTGGCCAAGTTCTCTGGTGTATGAAACTGCTCCCAATTTCTCTCTTTTCTAAATTCAATCAACTTGCTTAGTAACTTTTTCATAGAAATTAATTAATAATTAAATTTTCATATTTTATCACTAAGCAGATCCTCCAGTAAAACAATTTAAAAGTATATTACTGTTATATTAAAATAATTTTATCCTTCCCTCCTTTTCTTTATATCTTCTTTGCTCTTTCCTCAAACTCTTCTTAATCTTTATCTTTAATAAAGGAATATATACCCACATGTATTACTATATATCAGATTATTAAGATATTAAAGAATAATGATATAATCAAAGATGTTTTACAAATCAGATACACTATTAATTAATCCAGTCACAAGACCAGATTACAAAAAAATTGAAGGATACCCCAAAGTCGTTATACTCGGACATAGTACAAGATGGCCAGAAATATTATCATCAACCTCAATTAGTGATCCGAACCTCACTGTATTAAACCATACTATTACAAAACATGGGGAAACTGTTCTTTTTCTTAGTTATGGAAGACAAATACTATACATATTTACAAGTGAAGGATCTCTTAATCTTCATACAAAAATCGTAAAAGCTGCATTCAATGGAGCAAAATATATAATAAATATTGGATGCGCAGGAAGTATAAATGAAAATCTAAATATAGGAGATATTGTAATATGTAACTGTGCAGTAAGAGATTCTGGCTTTGGAAATTTGTTAGCAACACCAGATCAAACAGCAGTATGCTCTCCATTTTTAAATGCACTTCTACTAAATAGTGCATCAAATCTAAGTAACAAAACCAAGAGTTTTCCAAAGAGTATATTAGGAAATGTATGGTGTGTTAATACTCTTTATTACAGTAAAGAAGATGCATTAAGAGCAAAAGAAAAAGGCTGTGATATAGTTGAAATGGAAATGGAAACAGGAGCTATTACTACTGGATGGTTAAATGAGAATTTTTTTAATGATAACCCAATTCATTATTCTCAAATATCATACATATCAGATAAACTACCTTTAAACCAAGAAAGCTGGTCAGATGTATTTGCAGATGGAAAAACATGTGAAATGATAAAAGGAAAAGTAAATTCTCTTTCTCTTGTATTAGAAGCACTTAGAAATTTAAAGTAATCTTTAAAACTTTTTTTCTTTTCTAATTATCTGTTAATATATACTCATATGTATACAGCAGAAGTAATACCAGATATAGAAACAGATATTAAAACAGAAGAAGAAATAATAGATTTACCACTTCCATTTGTAACAGGTATAGAAGTACATTCAACAGAACCAATAGATCCATCAAAAATATCTACATACGATTCCATTATCCTAAGTAAAAACTCATTAATACAAGGACAAAATGACCCATTACTATTTGCAAATAAACAACTATTTATTAAAGATGAAGACAACAAACTATACATTCCTAAAGTTAATACAAAAGGACTCTCTGATACAGAAAAAGCAAAACTATTTAAAACCACTACTGATAAAAACGGAAATATAATATATGACTATTATAAATATAAAGATGGAACACCAATAACTAACAAAGATGGATATGCACTACCAATACCCTCTAGCTCATGTAAACTAAAATTAAAATTCATAACTGATAATGAGCAAAGAGATACCAATAAACTAGCATCCATATTTAAAATACACCTTGATAGACCTGAATTAATATCTTTTGATGGACATACATTAAAAAAACATAGAACAGATGCAATATTAGCAATGAAAGTAGTTACAGATTCACAATTAAACCCAGAAACATATTACAAACTAAGCAGTTTTA
>JAGPKI010000077.1 GCA_018054005.1 Caldisericia bacterium | reverse complement strand
CTATCTTTATAAGTTTTATGAAGCCACTCTATTAAAATTTTTCTATATTGCCATTCTGGGTGATAGTAATAACTTCCCAAGAACACTATATCTTTTCCTTTCCATTTTTTATCTTTTTTTCCAAAATAACAGTCCTTTTTATAAACTCCTGGTGATAAAAAATAATGGTTAATTCCTAACTTTTTAAATTCTTCTTGATGCCCGCCATCAGCAGTAAAAACATAATCACATTTCCAAAATGGTAATTTTAATTCTTTTTCCCTATCAAGTCCAAAGTATAAATCTAAATGCCAACTAACAGACGGTATTTTAATTTTTGAAAGAACTTCTTCTACTAAATGTATTTTTTCTACCCAAGTTCTTGTCCATAAAAGAAATTTAGCATCTTTACATTCTTTAATAGCGTCTTCTGGTTTAAATTCATCTTCTTGTATTCTTTTTACTTTCCAACCCAAATCCTCAAATGATTTTGCAATATATGTTTCTGTAGACCACCAACGTTTAAAATTACCAATATAAACAATCTTATTTTTTTGCTTTTCTTTCATGTTTAGAAAACTTATGCATTCTTAATGCTTTTTCATTCTTTGCTTTGTATCCGCAAATAGGACAAATTAAACTTGTGTCTTCTGGTTTTGGTGGTTTAATAACAGAATTATTTATTATATCTTCTTCTGTCATAACTTTTCCCTTGCTTACTTTTAAAGCAATTTGAACATATTTTTCATCTACTTCAACAATTTCTCCATTTGGTTTTAAAATTCTTACAAACATATTATTTTGAAATATCTTTATAGTATAAATGTGGCTTGCCATCTCGACCTTTACGATAATAAGATTTAGGCAACTTTTTCATTCTATGCCTTGTTAAGTTCTCTGCCATTTTCTCTACTCTTTGTTTTTGTGTCTTTATTAAATAAACCATATTATCTTCCGCCAGCAAACCTATGGTTATAAAATGTAGATTTTCCACCTTTTATAACTTCTGTTTGCCTACCTTTTGGTGGTTCTTTTCCGCCTTTAGTATCACCTAAAAACTCCAAAGATTTATTATGATGGACTTTTGCAGCCTCTTCTTCTGTAAGCTCAACTATTCCTCCTCCTTTTTTTTGTCTGTATCTAAAATATTTTTCCATATATTTAGTTATTTTATTGGGGGTTTAATTATTAGGCAAACCCCCAAAAACCCTATAAAGTTATGATACTATTCCGCCAACATTGCTTACAATTTTGCAAGCTAAGTCTGTTCTCAGTGCATCAACACCATACATAGTTTCACTCATCCATACTGTTCCACCTTTAAGTTTCTCTTCCCAAGCCTCACTATTCACTATGTTATTTCCTGGAGTTCTTACAGCATACATTACTGCTGAAGGATGAGCCAAGAAATTAGTGATAGATGATGTTTTAGGAACTTGAGTTGAAACATAAACTGGTATTCCGTAAAGAATTCCCTGAATACTTCCTGCGGCATTTCCAAAGTTTCCTGTTATAACTGGTGTTCTTCCTGCTGGCCAACCTGCAACATAAGTCTGAACATACTTGTTTTCTCCCATCATGTCTTGCCAATAAGCATCGGAGTTAATAAAAAATGCTAACTCATCAGTAGGAACATCTTTTGAAGCAAGCATTGCTATTGCTTCTCTGATAGTTCCATCTGTTAAATTGCTTGATGCATCACCAACGCTATTGGTTGTTCCAGACGTGAGAACAGTAAAGATAGCGGCATCTAAATCTGCAGCTAATTTCTTTGATGCTTGGTCAGAATATTCCATTGGGACATTAGCACTTTGAAGCATTAATTGTTGTTCCCACTTCTCAATAATGAAAGTAATTTCTTTCCAAGTATCGATAGTAAGAGTAGCTTCACCTACTTCTGCATTTTGCAATGTATATTCACTGCCACCAGTCTTTGTTTTGACTGATAATTCAGCACTACTACCATAAATGCCAGGAATGTGAGCAACATCACCGCCACCAACATAAAGGTCAGAAACATTCTTGAAGAAATCAGCAGCAACCAATTTTGGAGTAAGTTCTCTTTCAATTCGTGGAGACCATACTTCATTAATCAATTTAGCAAGGTTAGGATCAGCAGCAAATCTATCTCCCGTATAAGGCATATTTTAAAAATATTACTTAACTTTGCTCAAAAAATCTCTTTCTATTCGTATTTGGGGTGAGAAGATTTCATAAACTTACTAACGATTTTATCGTAGTTTTTTTTGATTTCTTCTTTGGACATCTGTGAAATGTCTTTTCCTTCTACGATAGTAGAACGAGACGAGGGTGCGGGTATTTTTTCCTCTTTGCGACCCTTTTCCTGAAGTGCTTTATAAGCAGATTGTATTACCTCTGACTTATAAGCATCTTCCAAAGAGATACTCCGACCTCGAGCATACGCTTCAATCTCGTCAATAAACTCTGGAGGAACATCACGATGTTTGACAACAAATTCAATTTTTTGTTTCCATTCATCGTCTGATAAAGGAGCTTTTTTTTCTTTATTTAACTGTTGAAGTTGTTTTTCCAGCTCCTGTATCCTTTCCTCCTGTTTCTTGACCTTTGAGCGATAATGCTCTTTTTGAGCAGCCAGGCTTTTAAATTTCTTATCGCCTGTCTCTTCTGTTTTTTTAGAGGTGTCTTCCTCTGGAGTTGTTTGCGAAGTTTCTCCAACTTCTTCCTCCAAAGAACTTTCTTCTAAAAGTTCTTTATCGGTTTCATTTAAAGAAGTTTTGTCTTCCATAAGTTTTCATTTTTTAAAGAGGTTTTGTCCTCTATTTAACTAATCTAACTAAACGACCTTTGTTATTCGTAAATTTTATTTGTATGTTTATTATTTTGCTTACAAATTATTCCTATACTTCTTAACCATTCTTTATACTCCTGCACAAACCTAATCTCCAAATCTCTTTTTTCATTGTCCTCAATATTAAATATGCTATCTTTTAGCTGTTCAATCCTTTCATTAAACATTTCTTCTAACATTTCACGGTTATTTTTTATAAACTCAATTGTTTTTTCTTTCATATTTGTTGATTTTGTTCAACCACTGGTGGCACTGTTTGTCCTGTTGGTGTTGGTGGCAAAGCTATACTTCCTCCTTGCGGCAATGTTCTCATTAACTCTTCTTCTGGCGGGGCTTCGTCTGGCAATACTTCAATGTCTGCTGGGTTAAGTCCTGCAAGTTCTAACAGCTTGTAGAATACTTTCTTTGTCTGGGCATCTTTAACTATCATTGGGTTAGAAGATAACATTTGTAATGCAACTTGTAAAGTTGTCATTTTAGCAGCAGTGTCAATGTTTTCTCCAGTTATAACAATGTCCATTTTCATTTTTAAGCTGTCATAAAACCCTTCGGGTATTTCAACATATCTGTTTTTATTTTGCTGGAGAGCTGACCTTACTACTGCTCTTACTGTTTCTGCATCTTTATAGGTTGGCAACTTTCCTTGTCCGATGATGCTTAATAATCTTTTATTATACTCGTAATTTTCAACTATCTTGTCTATTTTAGCTATCTCTTCTGGCGATAATACTTTTAAGTTTATAATATGGTCTTCATATTTTTCTTGTTTAAACTGGGGTATAATTAAATTCCAGATAATATCTTTTAAGAACAAACCTATGTTTTCTCTTATGTAGTCAAAGAAACTTTGAGCGGCTTGAGATTGCAATACTGCAGAACCTAACGGTGTTCCTGACGGCAACCTTTCTCCAGTTATAGGGGCATAAGAGAAACTTATTTGGTCTGCTAATCTTTCCCATTTTGCATCTTCCTGAATATAGGAACTTAAGTTTCTTTCCTCGTTAGCTATTGGAGCTATTGGTGAACGGGTGCTTATCACATCTCCATTAGATACTTCCTGAAGCAAGTTTCTTTTGATTGTCTCGTCCTGTGTCTGGTAAATTTTCAAAGAATTCCACCATAATCCCTTTCCGTAAAGATTAGTGATTTCATTCTTTTTAACCTGAACATCAAACAATGACTCAATTATTCCCCTGCCAAGCCACCTGCCATCAATCTTGTCAAAGTGGCATTCCTCATAAGGAATCTCATCAATAGCGTCATAAAACAAGATTATTCCGTCTTTACTTCCTTCGTAGAAATAGACAATAAAAACTGATAGAACATAATTATTTGGGTCTCCATTTTCATAAATCCAGTTTTCAGGAACTTCTCCGTATCTTTCATAAACCTCAATATACTTTCCTTCTTCTCTGGAATAGAAGTCATTTAATACCTCGTCCATATTATCCCATTTATTCTTTTTAAATTCTGATGGAGTATAGTTGTGTTTCTCAATAACATAAGTTGCTTTCTTTAAGGTTGGTGCTGACTGCTCGTTGTAAAGGTTCCTTAAATCAACTATCATATCACGGGCATCGTTTGAATACTTTGTTAGTTTCTTAACAACCACAGAACCATAAGTTGGCAAGTCATCAACTATTTTATTAAGGAACTTTCCATATCCCTTTTCCTTAACCCATTGCTTAAACTCTTTCTCAAAAAACCAAACTGGATAATAATCCTCACCATCTTCTCCAACAAACATAAAATCTTTAGTATCCAAATCTATTGCCTTTGTGGCATTCTTTCTCCTGCTATAGGTAATATTGAAGAAATATCTTTTAAGCCCATCGTGGTCAATATCACTTCCATCTAAAAACTTGGAATTATTGTAGTTGATAATTCTGTCTATTGTATCTTTCTGATTGAAGGTGCAGGTAGGAGATAATTTAATTTCCCTATTTTCAAACTCGTCTATCTCGTTAACTATTTGTTCAAAAATTGTTTCCTCCATAAATTATTTTTTATCTGGCTTTTTTAAATTTTCCAAGTCATTTAAATCTTCCTGCAACTCTTTTTGCT
The DNA here is from genome assembly GCA_018054005.1 of Caldisericia bacterium. Lineage (GTDB taxonomy): Bacteria > Caldisericota > Caldisericia > UBA6126 > JAGPKI01 > JAGPKI01. The sequence continues at coordinate 2,155 of JAGPKI010000077.1, read as the reverse complement.
GCTGCAGAAAAATTGATAACTCGTTTACCAGCTTGTTGATAAACTGGTCTTTTTGATATTGACTTCTTTTTATAAGTTCTTGTTTTTTTGCTTCTATGTCCATATATTTATTTATTTTTATTACGCCATTGAGAATAGCACATAGCAATTATTTGCTTCTGTGGTCTTTCTGGGTCTTTTTTTGATAAATCTTTAATGCAACGTGATATAAAATCTGCTTGGTTTTCTCTTTTTTTTGGTTTGGGGACTGGCATAAAATTATTTTTTACATATAATAATTTTTAATTTTAACATCCGACCTTTGTTCTTCTAATAATTTTTGCTGAATAGGGGATAAGGTTTTAACATCAGACAATTGCCATACAGCTAACGCCAAGCTCATAACACAATCATCGTGAAGCCCTTCTGGAGAGGAATACTTTACATTACCGCTGTCAGTCATTTGATAGGTATAACTTTCAAGTTCGTCTATCAATACAGATATAGCTGGATAAGAAATCTGACCCCTGTCTAGAAATATGCTTAATTTTTCAACCAAGTTTCTCTTGGCTCTATTTGAACTGATATTATATGCTTCAACTAAAAATCCCTCACTCATTAGCTCATCAACAACTGGGTCTCCTTTACCAGTGCTGTCTATAACAACCCTTGCCATATTATACCTCCTGGCAATATTCTTTATCCTCTCCCTTTGAAACTTCCAGTCAATCTTATTAAACCTCTCAAAATATACTAAATGATTGTTAATTGTATCAATAACACTGATAACTGTAAAGTCGTGAAACTTCCCTAAGTCAACACCCATAACATAGTGATGACCTTCTTTAACATCTTCCAAATCACCAGCTATGTGCTCCCTAATATTCCTGAATACACCAGCGGCATCATCAAGAAACGCTGCTTCGTATTGTTGTTGAAAAACCCTTAACGGCAACCTTTGCTTAGCTAATTCTATTTCGGACTTTTTAATATAAGGATTATCAGAAGTTTTAAAGGTATAACTTGCCCCTAACTCCCAGTCACGACACTTAACCCATTCCTCATAAAACCAGTTCTTACCCCAAGGGGAGCTGATAAGTATCAGTTTTCCCTCCCTGCTTGTTAAACAAGGGAAGATATAATTGTTAAAGACATCACGGCTAATCTGAGCTGCCTCATCAATAATAACTAAATCCAGTTCCTCGCCAAGCAATCCCTGAGGATTTTCAGTGGACTTGCACTTTATAAAACTACCCCAAGGAGAGACAATCTGCTGAGGAATCCTTGTAGAAACTCCTGGCAGCAAACTTGGATACTCTTTAGCAATCCACCTAACAATATAATCAAATATCTTCTGTGTTAAATCGTAAGTATTAGCAACCAGCCAAATCCTTTGATTATCGCCTAAAAACTTACCAAAAGCCAGATAGGCAGCCAAAACACTTTTCCCCCACCTCCTACCAGCATTAAGAACAATCTCCCTCTTATCTAAATGCTTTAATACTTCTTTTTGTGTAGGATGAGGATTAAATCCCAACCTCTTTTGTAATGTATCAGATTGTATTTTTACCATACTAAATGTTACACTTTTGCACTATTTTTTAAAAATGTTTCACTTTCCCTGTTTAGTGTAACATTTTTTGCAAAAACACTATCAACACTTACCACTCTCTTATTTTTGATTTCGCCCCCTACTATTTCCAATGTTATAACATCTCCTAATTCTTTTTTAGCTTCCTTTAGAAGTTTAGCAGGAATAACTACTCCTTTGCTATTACCAAATTTAATTATTTTAGCTTTGAATTGCATAATGTTTCTGGAGTTTTTATAAAATTGTGTAGGGTAACCATATAATATTTTCTGAACCCCGCACGCCTGCGACCCCTCCCCCTGGGCTTTGCCCTTTCTACCTTTATTCAAAAGCCCTCATTAAAAAGCTCATTCTCTATTCTATAGTTTAAAATATTATAGGCAGGTTTTCAAAGAACAAGGCTATCTTTTAATGCTCTTTGCTGTTATAACAAGGTGCTTTTTGCTTTAAAACTGCTTTCTGTGGTGTTTTTGATGTGTGCGTGCGAAGATTGCAGGTATATACTATCTTTTTTCTTATAGTTTACTTTAATTTCTTACTGTTTTTTTTAATTTGATACTATCTTATAAACTACAATTTCTAATT
>JAGPKI010000076.1 GCA_018054005.1 Caldisericia bacterium | reverse complement strand
CCTGGACTTAAGTGCCCATTAAGAATTATGTAAATGCCAAATAGAATAATAAAATCTTTAACAAGCTCAGCAATAACTTTAACTATTTGAGACATTCCTTTCATTTATCTTCCTCTTCTTTCCTCTTTCTTGTAAAAAGCCTTAACACTGAGAGTGCTCCAATAATAGAAGTAAATAAAACCGTAGCTTCACCTAAAGTATCATAAGCTCTAAAATCTAAGATTATTGCTGCCACTATATTTGAAGCTCCAGTCTTACTTAAGCCATCCTTAAGATATATATTTGATGGTGCAAGAGGATTACCAGCAAAAGATGGATTACCGAAAGCTGGCAAATGCTGAAATACATTGTAGGTAAAGATAAAAAAGATAACAACAATGACTAATAGTGGGATCCTTGAAATCATAGATGTTGATTCTTCAGCCTTTTCTTTAATATCGCGATTAATTGTAGCTCGAATTAGAATTATCAGAGATATTACATCAACAACAATTTCAACAATTGCAAGATCTGGTGCACCAAGGAATAGGAATGCAACCGATAAACCAAAACCAATGGTTCCCGTTACTACTGCCGTAGAAAGAAGATTGTCCATCTCTATGACAAATAATGCTCCTACAATCATAAAAATTAGAAGAAGCAAAAGAATAAATTCAATCATTTATCTTCCTCCAAACCAAATGTACAATAAAAGAACAATACCAAAGATATACCAACCAAGATATGTAGGGAGAACTCCAGAATGTAAACTCATTAGGCCGTGAGATATAGAGAATGTAAAATTTTTTAATAATTCGTACAAATCAAAAAATTTCTTCTCAGCAGCATGGTAGATATAATTCAAAGGTTTTATTTCTTTTATTGTATTATAAAAATCTGTTCCAGTAATACGTTCGTTATTCTTTAATTCATTTCCACCTATGTAGGTAGTATCATATCTAAACTTATTCTTGTTTAAAAGAATATAAACAATGAGCCCTGCCATAATACTACCAATTAGCACAATACCTGCAAGGTCGGAAGTAAAATTAGAAGCTAACTTTAACTCTGGAAGCATATTAGAAAAGAAGAGTGGAATAAAAAGTTTTGTTGAAAATAGCCCAAGAAATATACAAGTAAAAGCAATTACAATAGAGGGAACTACCATCCATCCACTAACATCTTTTACGTTTTCTAATTCTTCTGAAGGTTTCCCGAGATATGCGGAATGAAGGAGTTTTGCAAAACTTGCAAGAGTTAACACACTACCAAACATTGCAGCTGCAAGATAAAATATCCATAAATTTGGAGAAACAGTCTTTGAAGTTTCAATTATTCCCTGGTAAACCATCCATTTGCTAAAAAAGCCATTTAAAGGTGGAACTCCAGAAATTGATAGAGATGCAATCAAAGCGGCAAAAAATGTATAAGGCATGAATTTTGCTAATCCACCTAATTTATCTAAATCAGTGGTATTACACTTCTTTTCAACTGATCCGCTTGTAAGAAAGAGTAATGACTTGTAATTTGCATGATTTATCATATGGAAAAGTCCACCTGCAATACCAATTGGAATTCCTGTCCCAATACCTAAAACCATATATCCTACTTGAGAGACGGCGTGATAACCAAGTAGTCTTTTCATATCATGCTGTATTAAAGCCATCATTACTGCAAATATTATTGTTATACTACCAAAAATCATTAAAAGATTCATAGAAAATTTGTTCAATTCAAATATAGTAAGTGCAGTTCTCGAGAGAAGGTAAATTCCTAAAATCTTATCAAGGGATGCAGGAAGATAAGCTGTAACAGGGGTGGGTGCATCCTCTGCTACATCAGGAATCCATGAGTGGAAAGGCATCGCTCCTGCTTTTGCAAATGCTCCAATTGCAATAAATATAAACGCTAATAAAGCATAATTATTGGTTATCGGTATAGACATATTTACCATAAATTTACTATCAGTTATAAAAAAGCACATAATTAGCCCTAAAATCATTAGCATATCAGAGCCACCAATAATTATGAATGCCTTTTTGGCTGAAACTTTACTTTTTTCTCCAGATAGGAGAACCATTAAATAAAGTGTAAGCCCCAAGAAGCCCCAAAAGACAATAAATAAGATGATATTATTACTCATTAATGCTCCCAGAGAAGCACCAAGTGTTATAAGAAAATATCCAAAGTAAGAGGGAATTATTTTAGAATCTTTTATATATCCTATTGAATATATTAGAATTAATAAGCTAAAAAAACAGACCCAAAATGAAGTTAGCATCGATAAGTTATCAATATTAAAATTAGGAAATTGCTCAACATATCCGTAGAATAAAGGTAGAATAAATAAAATAAGAACAAAAAGAGTAACTATAAAAGAGATTACTTTTATTAGAGTTAAGAATCTTCTGAACAAAATAATATTAAGAAATCCAACAATTATGGGTAGAAGAATGATAATGTAAATCCAATTATCAATTAAAAATTTCACCTTTTTAGCTCCTTTTCTAATTTCTTTGTTTTCTCTCTCGATAGTGTAAGAAGATAATTGGCATCACCAATTTGTTTATTATTTTTGGCGTCAATTACAACCATTCTTTCTGTGCAACAATAGCAAGGATCAACTGCTGCAAGAATTATTGTTGCATCAGCAACAGTTTCTCCAATAACTGCTTTTTTATTTGTAGGAACATTCATATAGCTTGGAGCTCTAATTTTATGGCGTATTGGACTATTTGTGCCATCACTTATAATGAAGTGGAAACATTCTCCTCTCGGAGCTTCCACGTGGCCAATTCCATATCCTGGTTTTACTTCAGTTGGTTTTGAATCAATTTCACCTTCTGGTAATGATTCTAAGCATTGAGTAATAATATTTACTGATTCATACATTTCTAAAATTCTCACAACTGCTTTATCAAAGACATCACCATTTTTAGTTGTAATAATATTCCATGAGACTTTATCGTATGCTGCATAAGGCTCATCTTTCCTTACATCGATTGACACTCCACTTGCTCTTGCAGTGGGACCTAATGCATTATAATTCATGATATCTTCTTTTGTTAAAATACCAACCCCTTTAAGTCTTGCATGTAGTACAGGATCATCAAGAGCAGCTCCTTTAAACATATCAAGAGCTGGTAATAGTTTCTTTAAGCTGTCTAATATAAAATCTCTTCCTTCGTCTGTTATATCTCTTCGAACGCCACCAACCTTCATCATAGCATAATTATTACGATTACCTGTGATTTCTTCGAATATATCAAGTACAATTTCACGATATTTCCATGACCACATAAAAAGAGTGTTATACCCAAGAAAATGCCCTGCAAGACCAAGCCATAAAAGATGGCTGTGAATTCTTTCAAGTTCAGCGATTATTGACCTTATATATAAAGCTCTCGGTGGAACTTCAATTTTACCTGCATCTTCTACTGCCTGAACAAAAGCTAAAGGATGACTTGTAGAACATATTCCGCATATTCTTTCAACAAGAAATGCGATTTGATCATAAGTCTTCCCCTCAGCAAGTTTTTCTATTCCCCTATGATTGTACCCTATATCAATTTCAATATCTTTTACTCGTTCTCCATCAACAACTAATTTAAAAAACTCCGGTTCTTCCTGAAGTGGATGAAATGGTCCAATTGGAATTATTTTTTCAGGCATTTCTTTCCTCTCTTCGATAGGGATAGTTACCCTCTTCCCACTCTTCTGGTAGGAGTAAATGTGCAAGGTCTGGATGACCAATAAAATCTATTCCAAAAAATTCATGAATTTCTCTTTCAATCCATAAAGCAGCATCAAAAAGAGTAGATAAAGATTGTATTACAGGATTTTCGTATGGAATGACTACCTTTAAAGTCAATACATAATTCGAACTATCAAAGCTAAAATGGTAAAAAATTTCAAATTCTTTTGAATTATCAAAACCAGTAGCGGTAATAAATCTTGCTGATAATGAATTATATAATAGATCTACCACATTTATTAAATCTTTAGGTTTAATTTCAATATATCCACGATTTAGAGAAGGAGAATCATATGTTTTTATAAATTCATTTAATTTTGAGAGTATAATTTTTTTAAAGTCTTCATTCATATCTTAGCCTCTAATCTCTTTTTTTTAGGTGGTCTATTAAGTCTATTAATTAAATTAACTATACCTGCAATTATAGCTTCTGGTCTCGGAGGACATCCTGGAATATAAAGACTTACGGGAAGCAACTCATCAAGTGGGGTTGGCATTGAATAACTACCTTTAAATATTCCTTGTGAACAAGCACATGTTCCACATGCAATTACTAAACACGGTTTTGGAGCTTGTTCGTAAATTTTCTTCATTCGTTCTGCTGATTTAATATTCATTGCTCCTGTTACTGCAATTACATCAGCATGCCTTATGCTGCCCACAAGAAGCATTCCAAATCTTTCAACATCGTATCTCGGAGTTAAACAATCAAGAAGCTCAATATCACAATTATTACAGGATCCAACAGAGCAATGAAACAACCACAACGATTTCGTTAGAATTTTAGTGTTCATTTTTACTTAAACCCCCAATAACGCAAGAACCACACCAATCAAAGCAAATACAGTTACATATGACCAGAAGAATTTAACAGTTTGATCTATCCTTAGTCTTGGATTAGTGAGTTTGATAAGTATGTAAATAAAAAATAAAATAAGATACTTTATCAGTGATGTAATAGTTGCTAATAAATTATCGAATCTAAAACCATTCAAGAATACTGTTATTAATAAAATAGGAGCAATAAAAGTGAGCATCATTTTACTTAATTTGAAAATTGCAAGCGGTAGCCCTGAATACTCAATATATGCACCAGCCATAATCTCTGTTTCTGCCTCTGATTGATCAAAAGGTACAGATCCAAGCTTAGCTTGTATACATATTATTGCTACTAAAAAAGCAATTATGCAAGAAGGATTTTTAAGCATTATTCCATTCGTCAATTGATATTTTAAAAGTCCATCAATGGTTATAATCCCGGAAGTTTTAATTACAGGAGTAAATATTGCTAAAACAAGAGGTAATTCGTATGAAATCATAAGTTTAATTTCACGCGATACACCTAAACTTGCTAATGGATTAGCGGAAGAAGCACCTCCAAGAATTGTAGAAATGCCAGGTATCATAAGCAAATAGAGAATTACGATTAAATCTCCAGCAAAGCCAGATGAACTAATAAAGTTTGGTAGGAGTAGTAAAGTAGAAGCAAAAACAATAGCACCAAGAGAAAAAAAAGGAGCTATTAAAAAAAGAGTATCTTTTCCTTCTTTTGGTATTGTTATTTCTTTTCCGAATAGTTTCAAAACATCAAATAGAGGCTGATACCATGGTGGCCCAACTCTCCATTGAATTCTTGCGGTCAATTTACGATCAATCCAGTTTAACGCTAACCCAGCTATTGAAGTAAACAAAAATCCAGGAAATATAAGATAATTAAAAAGAGTATTCACAGCTTCTTTTCCAACCCTCCTTGCCAGTATGTTGCATAAACAATCAAATTGTCTCCAATTATAAAAGCATTACTATCATCATTTGTGGGCTCTCTGAATTGAATAGCATCTTTTATTGAACAAGTTTTAACACATAAAGGAACATCATTTTCATTAATACGATCAATGCAATAATCACAAGTTGAAACTATATAAGGAAGAATCTCAGGAATAATTGTTCCAAATGGGCAGGCAACCGAACAAGATTTACAACTAACACAACGTAAATTGAACCTTTTTAATATTCCAGCCTCATTTCTAAAAAGAGCTTCTACCGGGCAAGCTCTCACGCATGCTCCTTCTTCGCAATGTCTGCATATAGAAGAATATGTAGCTAATTCATAAAGATAATCTAATCCATTATTTTTAGAGTGAAAAGGGTAAGAGCATGAATAATTAATGTTTTCTTTCCTAAATAAATCTAAATTAATAATAATTTTTTTCTTTCTCTCAATCAATCCCATATCTCCTCTATATCTTTTATAGATTCATAAACAAACACAGGACCATCAATACAAACATAATGATTACCCAATCTACAATGACCACATTTGCCTATTCCACAACTCATATTCTTTTCCATAGATAGATAAATTTGATTAGGCTTAAAACCTAAATCTAAAAGCTTAAATGTTGTAAATTTCATCATTATTGGTGGTCCACAGACAATAGCTACACTATTTTCTTTTGAAACATCACCTCCTCTTACAATTTCAGTCACAACTCCAACATTTCCTTTCCAATTTTCGTCTCCTACATCTACGGTAATTTCATAGGAAAAATTCTTAATCTTATTCCACTCAGCAAACTCAGTTTTGTAAATAATATCAGATGGTGTTTTAGCACCGTATTTTAAAACAATTTTGGGATAATTAGTTGATGTAGAAAATAAAGAATAAAGAAGGGAACGTAGAGGGGCTAAACCAACACCCCCGCCAACTACTAAAATCTCTTTGCCTTTAAAATCATCTAATGGATAACCTAAACCGAAAGGACCTCTTATCCCTACAACTGTACCAGGAACAACATTATCGTGAATTTTCTCAGTCACATAGCCTGCTTTCATTATAGTAACTTCAATTTTTTCTTTAACTAATGGTGAAGAAGAAGGAGTAAAGGGAGCTTCCCCGAATACTGGTAAACAAAACTCGATAAATTGTCCTGTCTTAAAGCTAAACTCATTTTCGGATTCGAGAACATAAGTTTTTATTGTAGGAGACTCAGAAATCACATCTTTAACAACAAACTCATCAGATTGATACGGATTTTTCACTTGAGACTTCCTCCAAAACTTTTCTTATATCAATTTTACCAAGACATGCGTCAATACATCTTCCACAACCTGTGCAGCCAATTCTATCCAAAACTTCTGGAAAAAAAACAAATTTCTTAACAAATCTATTTCTAAGCCTATCTCGCAATTTATACCTTGGATTTGCACCACCTGCTACTCGAGCAAATCCATAATAAAGACATGAATCCCAATTCCTATGTTTGCTAAAATAGCTTCTACCACTTGAAGATAGAAGGAAACAGTGACATGTTGGACAAACAAAAGTACATGCCCCACATTCAACGCATTTTTCA
>JAGPKI010000075.1 GCA_018054005.1 Caldisericia bacterium | reverse complement strand
CAAGAAGAAAAGGAGATGGACTTACAGGCTTTTTCTGGCCAAGGAACTCATATAAAGATAAAGAAGAAATTCTTAAAACTCAACAAATAATTAAAGAAGCTCTAAAGTCAGTTAGACTCTAAATTTGTACAATTAAACTTCTGTATATAAAATAACAGATTTTTGTGATGTATGCAATGCAGATATTATCTATTTCATCAAGATTTTTTTAAGTGTTTCTCTTTTTTTCGATTTTCCTTGGTCATAAATTAAACTCTATTTAACAAGATTTCTTCTAAAATGCTCCAGTAGGATTTAACTTCTTTTGCTGGGTGTACTTCACTTTTTATAACCACTTACAAATTATTCCTAAAGAAAAACTTATAAATAACCATGAAATACATCTCTTTAATATAATTTTTTTTAAACCAAATTGGACTGATTTTATCCATTTTATATAAATAAACGTATTTGTAGTTCCTCCGAAAATAATAACTCTAAAATTAATTTTCCTTTTAATTCAAAATTAACTCTCATTTTAATTTATTGATAAATTTGTTGGAGTTTATTAAAATCAAACTTAAGCTATTATAGTAAAGAGATTGAATTTAAAGAAATTAGATTGTTTTGTTATATAAGAGGCACAAGAAAAGGATTAAAGTTATTATTTTTACGCTTGTGTTGTGGCAGAAATACAAAGAGATGTTAAAGTATTTTATCTTAAATAGATAGAAATTATGCATATTACGTTTTAATAGTGAAATTCGAAAAATTTAGGTTTGTTAAAATAGCTAAAAATAATAAATGATATATTTATTTCTATTATTTATGCTTCTCAAAAAATGAATAATTTTAATAAATATAAACTCTCTTTATACTCCCTGAAAGCCTGCAAAGTATTTCATATGGAATTGTATTTGCATTTTTAGCAACTTCTTTAACTGAAATTTTTTCATTTCCACTTTTACCTATTATTGTTATTTTATCATACGAGCTAATATTGTTACCATCAGTTATATCGACTAAAAATTGATTCATACACACTGAACCGATAATAGGAAATCTATTGCCGTTGATTAAAATAGATCCTTTATTTGAAAGTGAATACATAATTCCATCTGCATAACCCAATGGGATCACTGCAATTTTTGACTCTCTCTTTGTTGAGAATGTACAATTATAACTGATGAAAGAGTTTTTACCTATATTTCTAATTGTGCTAATAGTAGAATGGAGGGACAATGCTTCTTTTAATCCGTAATCTTCAGTAAATGGGGAGACACCATAGAGTAAAAGTCCTGGCCTAACACAATTAAATTGATATTCAGGGTAGTTAAGTATTGCTGCACTATTAGAAGCATGAATTATAGGTAATTTCACCCTGCTTTTTTGTAAATTATCTAAAAGAGCGATAAAAGTATTTGCCTGTTTTATAGTATAGCTTTTCTCAGGGGAAGAGGCATCAGAGAAATGAGTACAAATACCTTCTATGTATATATTTTTGTTATGGAAATAGAGTTTTTTTGTGATCTCTTCTGCCTCTTCAGGAAGAAAGCCCAATCTCCCCATTCCTGTGTCAACTTTAATGTGAATTTTTAAATTGTCCTGGAATGGTAAATTATCAAGAATACGAAGCTCTTCATATGTAGAAATTATAGGAGTTAAGTCATATTTAACCAATTTATCAAATTCATAATCTTTAACATTTCCAAAAATAAGTATTTTACTTTTTATACCACTTGCTCTCAGTCTTAATCCTTCTTTTATGTTAAATACTCCTAAGTAATCTACATTTAATTTTTCTAAAGTTTTGGCAACAGGAATTAATCCATGGCCATAAGCATTTGATTTAATTACTGCAATAACTTTTGTGTCTTGATTTATTTTATTTTTTAATACATTTGAGTAATTATGTTCAATATTTGCTAAATTTATTTCGATATAACTATCATTTTGAAATTCATTTTCCATGAATTGTAATTTGTAATTTAATATGAATAAAAGTCAAGAAGATAATTGATTTTAATGAGTTAATAGAATTAATATAAATAACGAAATCACTTTATAATAAATAAACTTTCCTTGACATTAATTAAATATATTTATAAATTCTTATATAAAATTATGAAAAAAGCTCTATCTTTGACTTTTATTTTAATAATACTATTTAGCCTTACTCGACCTATATATGCAGAAAATAAAAGTAGTAATATTTCGATAGTTTCTCCAATTTCAGGTGAAACAGTTTCAACATTCCAAAGCATTTCAGTTAAAATAAAAGGCAGAGAAAATATAAAACCATATATTTGTATTTTAAGCGAGGATGGAAGTATTTTTCGTGAATTACTTAATCATTATAATGGCATATGGTATTTTAATTGGAATACAAAAAATTATCAAGATGGGAATTATTATATATTATCCTATTTTGAGGACAGCTTAGGAAAACCGTTTGAATCTGAAGTGATTACAGTTGTAGTCAACAATTCTATTCCACCTATAAATGTTAAAATTAATCCCTCCTTATTAAGGAGTGGTATGAATATTTCAATATCTTTAAGTTCCCAAGCTTATTTAACTGTTGTATATGCAGTTTTTGAAGAAGGACTTAAACTACCTTTATCTTTTGCAAAAGATGAAAATCTTTGGAAAGGAACTTATAATGTTCCTCCTACCATAAATGAAGGAAGCCACATAATTACTTTTGAGTGTAATGATGCAAGTGGAAATAAGATAACTTCCAATGTTTCTTTTGTTGTATGTAATTCAGAGCCAATAATTTCTTTTCCAAAAAATGGTTCAGAATTTCTTAAGGAAAATACCGAACTAAAAGGTCTATTTAAGCCTCAAGAGAAAGTTTATATTTTTCATAATAATAAATTCGTTGCTGACGTTAAAACAGATTTAAATGGTTGTTGGGAAGTGCAAAATTTAGTATTAATTCCTGGGAATAATAGTTTTAATGTTTATTCCCAGAAAGCAGAAAATAATTTTTCCATAACTTATCCAACTCAATCTGTAACTGTAAAATATATAAAAAGTGGATTAATGGTGCTAAATTACCATAATATTACATCTGAAGATGGTGGTTTATTTAACAGATCTCCTGTTCAATTTAGAGAAGATTTAAATTATCTAAAGTCTAAAGGTTATGCTACTATAAGTCCAGCATTATTTATAAGTTTTTTAGAAGGAAAAGCAAAACTTCCAGATAAATCAATAATGATTACTTTTGATGACGGATTAGTAAGCGTTTACAAGAATGCATACAAAATTCTTAAAGAATTTGAATATTCAGGGCTTTTCTTTGTTATTGTAAGCAGAATTGGTTTATCTAAAGAATATGTCGACTGGGAACATCTTATAGAGATGCAAAGTTCAAGAGTTTTAAGTATTGAATCACATACATTTAATTCTCACTACATGGTTAGTGAAAAAGAAGGAACTCATGCTGCATTAACAAGTAGAATACCTTTACCGAACGGTAAACTCGAAAACTATGATGATTATAAAAATAGAGTTTATAATGACCTTAAACTTTCCAAAGAGGTATTAGAAAAAAACCTTAATAAGAAGGTTCAGTTTCTTTCTGTGCCTTTTGGTAATGCAAACAAAGAAGTAAGAGAAATTTCTTCAGAGCTTGGATTTAAAGCTGTTTTTTCTTCAGGGGGCGGTATAAATGAACTACCCCTTGAAACCTGGAATATTAAAAGAATAACTTTAACAAAAGATGATAAACTTGAAGATTTACTATTTTGATTTTAGGGAGGTATAAGTTTTGAAGCTACTTGAATATCAAGCAAAAGATATTTTTAGGAATTATGGAATCTTAACTCCAAGAGAAAAATTGGCAGAAGATCCATTGCAGGCAGTTAAAATTGGAGAAGACTTAGGTTTTCCACTTGTGGTTAAAGCTCAAGTACCAGTTGGCGGCAGAGGTAAAGCTGGGGGAGTAAAACTTGTCAAAGATGTAAAAGAATTGGAAAATAGTGTAAAAGAGATTTTTGGGTTGAATATAAAGGGGTGTATAGTTGATAAAGTCTTGATATCTGAAGCTATTCCATATGAAGGTGAGTATTATTTAAGCTTTACTCTTGATAGAAGCAGAAGATTGCCTCTAATAATAGGTTCACAAGCAGGAGGTATAGATATAGAAGAGATTAGTAGAACTAAACCAGAAAAAATTGAGAAAGTGGAATATGATTTTATATTAGGAATAAAAGATTATGACTTGCGGAGATTATTTAATAAAGTATTTGTAAATATTCCAAACAAATCTTCCTTATTTTCTGATTTTTCTGAACTTATTAAAAAGCTTGTCTTGATTTATTACAATGAAGATGCAACACTTGTAGAGATAAACCCTTTAGTAATTTCTAATAATAAGTTCGTTGCCTTAGATGCAAAATTATTGATAGATGATAATGCTTTATTTTTACATCCTGACACTAAAAGCTTGAGAGACAAAATAGGAGATGAAACCTTACAAGAAAAGATGGCACGAGAGTTAGGATTAACGTATGTCTCTCTTGATGGAGATATAGCCTGTATAGTTAATGGTGCAGGGTTAGCTATGGCAACGATGGATCTTGTAAAATACTGGGGTGGAGAACCAGCAAATTTTTTGGATATAGGGGGCAGTTCAAATCCTGAAAAAACCTTAAATGCTTTTAAAATAATATTAACAAATAATAAAATTAGAGCAATTTTAGTAAATATTTTTGGTGGAATTACAAGGTGTGATGATATTGCAAAAGGATTATTGGAAGCTATTAAAAGCTTAAATATAAATTTACCTATGTCTGTTAGGCTTATTGGTACAAATGATGAAATAGCGAAAGAACTACTTCAAAATGCTGGAATATCTGTTTTTTCGTCTATGGATGAAGCTGTAAAGGATATAGTCAAAAGAATAAAGGAGGCTTAAATGAGTATTTTGGTTAATAGTGAGAGTAAAATAATAGTTCAAGGAATAACCGGTAGAGACGGTTCATTTCACACTCATCAAATGCTTTCTTATGGTTCAAAAGTAGTTGCAGGAGTTACTCCAGGTAAAGGAGGAACAGAGATTTTTGGTATACCCATTTTTGATACAATGAAGGAGGCGGTGAAAAATACTCAGGCAAATGTCTCAATAATATTTGTTCCTGAGCGATTTGCAGCAGATTCGATCGTAGAATCTGCTGATTCAGGCATAAATTTGATTGTGTGCATAACAGAGGGAATTCCAGTTAATCAAATGCTAAAAATATCCAAATATCTTTCAATTAATACAAATTCCCGTTTAATAGGTCCAAATTGCCCTGGGCTTATTTCTCCAGGACAATGCAAAGTGGGAATTATGCCCGCTCAGATATTTAAAGAAGGTAATGTTGGTATAGTATCAAGGTCCGGAACTTTAACATATGAAGTTGTATATAATTTAACAAAAGCTGGTTTTGGGGAATCTACCTGTATAGGAATTGGTGGCGACCAGATCGTAGGAACAAGTTTCATTGATGTTCTTTCTCTTTTTAAAGATGATCCTCAAACTGAGAAGATTGTTCTCATTGGCGAAATTGGTGGAGACGAAGAGGAGAAAGCAGCAGAATACATTAAAAACAACATAAGTAAGAGAGTTGTTGCTTTTATTGCAGGCAGGAATGCACCTCCAGAAAAACGTATGGGGCATGCAGGAGCAGTAATATTACAGGGAAAAGGAACTGCCGAAAGTAAAGTTAAAGCTTTTGAAGAAGCTGGTGTTAAAGTAGCAGATAGACCCTCCGATATACCGGAGCTATTAAAATGAAGATAGCTTTAATTGGATCACCTGAAAGCGGAAAGGATGATTTGTTTTTTGTTCTTTCAGAGGGAAAAACAAGCAAAATAAAAAATGAATTAATTGGAACTGCAATTGTTAAAGATGAAAGAGTTGAGAAACTTTCAAAAGCATTTAACCCTAAAAAAACGACTTATATTCAGATAAATTTCATTTCTCCTGATTTTACACAGTCTTTACCTATTGAAGAGCTTAGAATCTCTGATGAAATTGTCTATGTAGTAAAATGTTATTCTTCTTATGAAGGTGAAAATATAGATCCATTAAAAACTCTTTCTGACATTGATCTATCTTTTAAAATTAATGATATAGAAATAATAGAAAACTATATTTCAAAACATAAAAAAGAGCCTGATAGTGAAAAGGAAGTATCCATCCTTGAGAAGCTAAAAACAGATATTGAAGAGAATAAATTTATAAAAGATACAGTAATCCTTAAAAATAGTATAATAAAAGGGTTGGGGTTAATATCATTGAAGCCAAAACTTATAGTTTTAAACATTTCTGAAGATATGATATCAGGAAACCCTTATTATGAAAAGCTTAAAAAAGAATTTCCTAATTACGAGTTTGTAAATATTTCTGTTGAGTTAGAAAAAGAATTACTTTCTCTAAATGAAGATGAAAGATCTGAATTACTTAAAGCTTATGGAATAGCCGAGAGTGGATTAAATTTATTTGTTAAATCTTCTTATAAGTTGCTTGATTTAATTACTTTTTTTACAGTCGGCGAGGATGAAGTTAGAGCTTGGACACTGCGAAAAAATTCTACTGCTTTTGACGCTGCAGGAAAGATTCATTCTGATATACAGAGAGGATTTATAAAAGCAGAAGTGATAAATTATGAAGAATTTTTAAAATTGAATTTTTCATTTAAAGAGGCAAAAGATAAAGGTCTTCTACGCTTAGAAGGGAAAGATTATATTGTCCAGGATGGTGACATAGTTCATATAAGGTTTCACGTGTAATGAATGAAAATGTCTTGATTATTAATTCATCTGAATTAATAGCTCCAAGAAGTGATCAGGGAAAACCTTTGAGAGGAAAGAAGCAAAGGGATCTCGATGTTATAAAAGATGGTGCTGTTTTTATTGCGAACGGAAGAATAAATGATTTTGGAAAAACAAAATATCTTCTCGATAAATACAGTAATTCTAAAATTATTGATGCAGCTGGATCAGTGGTTATGCCTGGTTTTATTGATCCACATACACATTTAGTATTTGCTGGCAGCAGGGAAGAGGAGTTTTTGTTGAGACTTAGAGGAGAAGATTATTTAAAAGTCTTAAATGAGGGTGGGGGGATTTTAAGCACAGTTTCAGATACGAGAAAAGCGTCATTTGATGAGCTTTATGAGCTCTCCTATAACCGTATTAAAA
>JAGPKI010000003.1:8518-31250 GCA_018054005.1 Caldisericia bacterium | reverse complement strand
AAGAAAAGTTATAAAGAGAGGATGCTTAGTTAGGTTAACTTCGTTATGATGACAGTCTCTGTCTCCTTCACCCACTCCACAGTTGCACCAAAACTCTCAGCAATAAACCTCACAGGAACAAATGTTCTACCATTTTTGATTATTGGGGGAGCATCCAAAATATAGCTTCTACCATTTATAAATGCTGTAGTGTTATCAATTTGAAGAGTGATTGTCATCGAATCTAACTGTATAACAATTGTCTCTGTCTCCTTCACCCACTCCACAGTTGCACCAAAACTCTCAGCAATAAACCTCACAGGAACAAATGTTCTACCATTCAATATAAATGGGGGATAATCAAGCACTATTTCCTCGCCATCAATTGTTGCTATAACATTACCTATAGAAAGCTTTATTAAAATTTGGTGATAGTTATAAACCTCAATCTTTAGAGTAGATGAATTGCCCAACATATCTGATGCAACAATTGTAATATCATTATTACCAAGAACTAACGGTATGACTACTTCAAATAAATCATGAACAACATTTGCTTGTGCACCATTTGCTACGACTTTTGCACCTGGCTCCACTCTACCTCTTAAAGTAAACTCCTTCTGATCGATTAATTTATCTATTTTTTCTAATAATATTTCAGGTCCAGTAGTATCAAGAACGATTTCTACACTTTTCTTTATTTCTTCATTCTCATATTTTGCAGTGACAATTAATTGATTAAAACCTTCTTCTAATCTTACATTAATGGAAAAATTACCCTTATTATCTGCTATTACCGAATTATCACCAATACTAACGAGTGCTTCCGGCAAAGTTTTACCTGTAATTGTTACATTAGGATTGTTAGTAGGGCTTTTAATAGGATCAATCTCGAGATAAAGCTTTTGCTCACGCTTTATTACTCTAATGGTAGTTTTACCTGGCATCATTCCTTCCTTTGAAGCTTCAACTGTTATCTCTCCAACCTCTGTTGGGTGAAGAATTGTATTATACTTACCTTTTTCATCGGTTTTACCACTTAAAGAAACTCCACAACCAGTTATTTTAACAGTAGCACCTTGCACTTCTCTACCTGTTCCTACTTCTTTAACTGTAACTGTTACATCATTATCTTCTTTTACGTAAATAGTTGAAGGATTTACAGATATACCATTACTTAAGACAGAATCAAAATAAAGTACCTTCTCAATCTTCATTTGATATGGTGGATAAAATAGTTTATTCTCATAGTAAAAATCAACCCAAGCAACCTTCTCACCAAGTCCTGTCGGTGTAAAAAGCATAGTTGCTTCTAATTGGACATTATCAGTACCACTATCTGTACTCTTTATCTTACCGTAAACAGTATTTTCATGTTGAGCGCCTGTTATGCCTATTATTCCATCTTTAAATAAGGCTTCATCCCTGCTATCTGCCGTTAAAACCTCAAATTTCAAGTGATTTTCATAAGCATAAATGAGATCATAGTTATAAATATTCATATAATTTTTGGGGAGTTCCGTATCGGTTTTTGCATCGTAAACTTTCATCTTTAGTCTTCCTGCGCCAATCTGGGTTGTTGGAATGGTGTCAAAGTCAAGATAAAATGTGAAATCACTTCTATAACGAGTCTCAACCTTCCTGGGGGATTCTGATGAAATAGGTGGACCGCCAGCTACATCCATATTTCCATAAGGATTACAACCAATGAGTCCTCCGATTTTAGTTATATCTTCAGCAAATATGTAAAACTTACATCTTCCCTTCGTATCAAAAACTAATGAATCATGATAATCAAGTTTTCCATCCTCATTTATATCAGGGAATAAATAACCATCATCATAAGGTAAATTGTAAATTGCTCCAAAACCCCATCCCTCGAAAGGTGGAGGAAAATCAAATTGTGGCCTTATTACAAATGTTCCATCATCCCACATGATATTTGAAGTTATATAGTAAGTATAGTATCCAGTGTCAGCGATATAACCATTTGATCCAATATCTCTCACCTTAAAACCATCTATTTCGTGAAGTTCTTTATTTAATGGATCAATTTTACCATTTAAGTTGTAATCGATACCTAAATGGAGAAAATATCTATCACCATTATCGATAAGAAAGTTTGCTTGGGAACCATTAATATTGTAAATTCCATATGCAGTTCTTGGTTTGGGCATAAATTCAAAATTCGCTGGCTTTGTAGTAAATGGAGTAAACCTGGCATACTCTTTTACACCGCCGCAAACATTTATATCTTTGTCAACTCCCCTTATTGGTATACCTTGAGCATTTCTTGCAGATACAGTGATTTCATAAATTCTATTGTCACCAGCAGTAAGCACAAAATCTGGCTCTCCTGGTACTGCAAAAACTCTCCTTTCGGGATCTTCAGTATTTATTATTTCATATGTAACTGTTGGCTTTGCAACATCTACTTTTACGCTTCCTGCTCTTTTTCTGTCAGGAGTATAGACAGTAATATAGAAAGCTCCAGCATCATTGGCGCAAAAACCTTTAAAGATATACTTACCTTCTTTTGCTTGACTGAAATCGATAGTTATTGGCTCAAATCCAAACAAATTCTTATTTGAAATCTTTGTTCCATCATCATTGTGCAAATCTGTTCTCACCCAGTAATATTGTCCTAACTCAGCTGGATGACTATCTTTAAAAAGAATATTCCAGACAGTTCTATCATCTATTTCACCGCCAAGAGTTAAGTCAACTGGTTCACCAAATTCATCTGTAACATAAATAGTAAAAGGAGAAGTTGGATCAACTAATTCAGGAACACATCCAGCTGTTAAAGGATTAGGTGAGTAAGTAACTACCAATCCTTGAGCTGCAGTTACATTATGATTTATTGGAATTAAATAAAAGAGTAATGCTATACATATTAACATTGAAAAAACTTTTTTCATATTTATAACCTCCACATTACAGTAGTTAATAATCATACTATAAATATGGTATTTCTTTATTTATGGTTCAATTTTTACCTTTTCTAATTGCTTCTATTACCTCTTTAGATTGAGGAATAACGAATAATGCTCCAATGATCATAGGTAAGTAAAAAGATAAAAATCTCCACAGAAATATGTAGACAGGAGATTGTATGTTAATAAAGCTTTTAGTGAGAAAATTATAACCAACTTCAGCTATACCGCTACCACCTGGAGTTGGCAGATATGGCTGCAGAAGGTAAAAAGAAGACTGGGCTAAAAATACATTCACAAAACTAATGTCATTAGCTCCAATTGTTCTTAAAAGGAAATATGGAAGAGAAAATTGTGAAGCCCAAAATAATAAAGACCAAAACAGAGTCTTAGGAAGCCAGTGATAATTTTTAAATAATGGTTCAATGTTTTTGGGTCCGTTTCTTAAAGAATTTGAGACAGAAGATGCAATTCGGTTTAAGAATCTAAACTTACTACCGAGAAAATCTAACAATTTACATATAGCTTCTCTAATAATAGTGGAATATTTATTTTTGCTAAATAAAATGAAGTAGCCAAAAATGGAAGCTAATCCATATATGAAAAGGATAATAATAATTATATTTCCCAATACGCTACCAAGATAATTTTTCAAACTTAAACCTAAAACAATGGACAGCAACCCTCTGAGTAAGCCATTTAAAATCATTTTTGCCATTACTGCCGGAAAGGATAAATCTAAGCTAACATTAGCGCCCTTGAGTAGTACCAACTCTGCGGGTAAAAAACCAGAATTAAATGGAGTTATTGCCCCAAAGAAGAAACTCGATAACATTATTTTGACTAATTGAAATAGTTTTAATTTATGACCGATAGTGTCGAGGATGATTTTTAAAGACATTGTGTCTGCTATCCACCAGATTACAGTTATTCCTAATGCGACAATTAACCATGAATAATTCAATCCAACAAAGCTTATCTTGCCAGTTGTACGAATTAAAAAAAATAAACCGATTAATCCGAATAAAAGCGAAATTATAAAACCTTGCCAAGGTTTTAACTTCATTATATATTCACTTCTTCTAACAAATTTTTCATTTCTTCATTAAAATTAACTTTTCTCAACAATTCATTATAAATATCAAAAGAAATTATTGTTGCAGGTTTATGTGGGACAAATTCGCATTTCTTGTTTGTTTCATAATTAAATGTGCCTAACTTTACCGCCAATCTAATGATTTCTTCTTTATTCGAGCCGATTAAAGGTCTTAGAACTGGTAATTCAGATGATCTATCCAGGACGCGGAGATTGTCAAGTGTTTGAGAGGCAACCTGCCCTAAGTTTTCTCCTGTAACGATTGCCTTTGCGCTATATTTTTCAGCTACTATATTTGCTAGCATATACATTGCACTTTTACATAAGATACATAAATATTTTCCAGCATTTCTGTCTCTCATTCTTTTGATCAACTGAGAATAATTAGGGATGTTAATTAATTTAATCTTCCTGCCTGCATAATTCATCAAAATTTCATTTATTTTAACTGGCTCACTTTCTCCTAAATGAAGAATTATAAGCTCACAGCCTCTTCTGCCCATAAGCCACGCTGAAACAGGAGAGTCAATGCCGGTTGATACTAATGCTACAACTTTACCCTGACTTCCATATGGTAAGCCTCCTGGACCATTTATTTTTTCCCAATAAATAAATGTATTGTAAACATTTGAATCTACAAATATTTTTAGATCTGCATTTTTAAGGTCTACTTTTATATCGTCAAAAAAAGAAGCAATCTCAATCTCAATTGTTTTATGAGAGACTTTTAGTTGTTTATCCTTTTTAGCTCTCACGCAAAATGTTTTTGGGGGTTTTGCAAAAAACTCATCTTTTACCTTATTAAACCTTTCTTTAATAGATGAAATGTTAGATTTACATTTAAGTGCAAAACTTACAAAACTTACACCAAATGTATTGGCTATATATATAGCATCGTCTTTTTTTAAGTTTCCATATATACAAATTATATCACTTTCTACTCTTATTTTCTCAAAATCTATATTCTTTCTATTTAGCTTGTTAGCTATGTTAGATGTAAGAATATCTCTAAAGTTTTTTTTAACATAAGTTTTTTTTAAAAATAATTCTGAATAGTAAACAATTAGTACATCATAGTTTATTCCCATAACTTGGTCTCAATAATCTGATCTTTGTTAAGAGATGGTAGCTGAATGTAATATGCTAATGAATCAAGGACAGCTGCTAAAGGCATTAGTCCAATAAGCTCTGTTTCTTTTATTGATACTCCATATCTTTTTGCTTCAAGTCTAACAAGTTCAACTACTCGATACAATGGTAGCTTATTGAAATCAAGAATGTTCATGGAAACCTGGGCTAATCCCTTCATCTCTATAAACATTCCTCTCGCCTGAAGATATCTGTGGCCACCACTGCTCTCTCTTATTTTTTTTGATATTTCTTTGGCAATTTCTACTTTTTCCGTATCAAGATAAATGTTAAAAGCTATTAAAAATTCTCTTGCTCCTACAGCAGTAGCGCCAGCAGTTGGATGCTTTTTTGACGGTCCAAAGTCTGGTTTCCACTCCTCTAAACAAAGCTTTTCATCGAGACTTTCGAATTCTCCTTTTCTGATATTCGGTAAAGCCTTACAATGCTCTCTTTTTGCAGAATTTGCATAGAGAAAAACTGGGATATTCAACTCTTCACCAATCATTCTACCAAGCTCTTCGCTTGCTTTAATACATTCGTCCATTGTAGTATTAGAAAGCGGTATTATGGGGATCACATCAATGGCTCCCATTCTTGGATGGGTTCCTTTATGTTTATTTAAATCAATTAGTTCCGATGCTTTCTTTGCAAGATTAAAAGCACCTTTAATCACATATTCAAGAGGACCCACAAAAGTAATAACAGTTCTATTGTGGTCAGGATCAGATGAATAGTCAATAAGTTTAAGCTTTTTTATTTTTCTTATCTCATCAACGCATTGCTCTATTACTTCTTTATTTCTTCCCTCTGAAATGTTGGGAACACATTCTACAAGCTTACTTTCCATCTTGCTCTCCTGAATGATATTAAGATGTTTAATAACCTGGGTAAATAATTAATATTGTTTGAGTCAGAGAAACCCACTCTACTTTGGCATCAAGTTCCTCAGCAACAAATCTTAAGGGAACAAAAGTTCTTCCATTTATTATTTTGGGTGCTACTCCATCTGGGAGAGGTTTATCTTTTCCGTTTATCTTTGATACTGAACTACCAATGAATAATTCTATTGTCTTATCGAAACGCTTTATTGTTACTTTTCGTATAGTATTGTCCCATAAGACTTCTGCTTCACAATTTTCAGCAATTTTCCTTATAGGAACGAGTGTTCTACTATTTTCAATAAATGGTGGAGCTTCAAGTTTTTCAATTCTATCATCAATTTTTATCTCACTTTTTCCAATTGTTAATTGTAAACGAACTTGCTTTCCTTTAGATATTGCAAACTCAGCTCCTTTAAAATCATAGTTCATTTCACTTAGAAAAGAGTCTCTTAAAGAAATTTTAAAAAAATCTATTTTTGCATTTCCTGGTATTTTAGCTCTAAAAACAAGATATACCAAGTCTCCACTACCACTTTCACCGATTTCTTTCTTTGTTATACCGATAGTTGCTCTGCCCTTTTCGTTGTCTATGGATTTGTCAAAACTTATATTTTCCGTACCGGTAGTAAAGAAACTACCTAAAGTTACTTCTCTTAAATATAATAATTGCTTAGGATAGTTTATAATGAAGTTTGCAGACCTTAGATTTCTTGCATCTTTTATAAAGACTGAGGTTTTAAAATCTTCTCCTGCTCTTATAGGTATTGGGTATGAAATAGAAACTACTGTATTAATATCTTTTGATTGGATAACTAATACTCCTGTTGCCTCTCTTCTTAAATCTCTTCCTGAAAAAGCAGTAACAGTGAACTTAACCTTTATTTGTTCTGCTTCAGGAGAAGTGTCAATTATTAAATTTACTTTATTATCGGGTGGAGTAACTACTGATTTATCAAAATACCTTGCTACACCTTTACAACTACAAGGGAAACCTGTTACGGAGAATGTAATTAAATCTTTAAATCCTTCGGTCATATTAATTTTAATTTCATACTTTGCACTCTCGCCAGGTCCTATTGTTTGTATTTCAGGTTCAACAGTTATATTAAAGTCATAGACCGATGAACCATAAATATAAATCTTTCCTTCTTCTGAACCAAAAATAACTCTTCCATTAGAGATAGATAGGGATGTAGAAATATTAGCATCCACATTTTCTTTAAAGGAAATATTACCAGAAAATGAATCTACTGCCAATAAATTACCATCGCCATCAGGGAAAAATATAATTCTACCTGCAGCAATTGGTGGTATAGAAGCATCTTTAACGGGTTGAGACCATATTTCTACTCCATTACCAGTATTTATTCCAATGTACTTATCTTTAGCTCCTACACAAAGAACTCTCTTATCAAAATAAGCAAAGGCAAATGTAGTGGTAAAGGAATATTTGATTTCTGATTTCCATATAAGTCTTCCGGTTATATCATCAAAACAGTATAGGTTTCCATTATCGTCGCCCGCCATGACAAATTCAGTTCCAGTAACTGGAGAAATGTGAGACCTTGAAGATAAATTATAACTCCAGACTACTCTCCCATTTTGACTATCCAGAGAAAATATTCTACCTTCAGAGGTTGTAACATACACATAATTGAGTTTCATACAGGCCGCTGTCTCAATTTTTTCTTTTAGATCCGTAGACCAAATAATTTTTCCGTCTATGATATTTAAGCAATAAACTTTTCCGTTAACAGAAGAAGCATAAAGAAATCTAAAAGATACTAATAAAGGAGCGACAATTTGACTTTCAAGGGTTGTTTTCCACAAACAGTTACCTGTCTTTTGGTCGAGACAGAATATTGTACCCTTTCCTGAAGCTATTAATATATTGTTGTCAGAAATTGTAAGACTGCTAACTATTTCCTCATCAAGTGATTTAAACCATATCATTTCTCCACTAAACAGAGAGGCACTACCTACATAACCACTTTTAGTTGTAAAAAATAAGTCTGAATCTTTCACTAAAATTGTGCCAGAGAGCGTATCATTTACATCGATCTCTAATAGTTTTGTTAAAGGAAGGTACATCTGTTCACCCGTGTATCCATTTCTTGTTTCATCTTTTTGAAATGATATCCAATCAAAAGTCTGAGCCGATATAGAAGATAATCCAATATAGATTAAAATAATAAATATCGATATTGTATGTTTAAATATTTTCATATAGATTCCCCCTTAATGGTTTGTAGTTCGTCATATCCTGTAATTCCATTCATACGAACTATATTTTAATACATATTCTGAAATAATTCCAATTTGAGGTATATTTATTGCCTTAAAATTAATATCAAAAATTTCAATAAAGGCTTTAATTATTTCTTCTTTTAGCTTCTCTTCGTTCTCTTTATAACCTTCATTCCTTAAAGATGTTATTTTTGTTTTGCTTATACTAATAAGCTTGTTTTTATCTACGTTTGTTTTTAGAACAGTAAAAATATCTTCTATATTAACACTAATTAAGATAGAACCATGCTGCAGTAAACCTCGTTTATCGCGCATCTGTGCAGAGCCAACAATTTTTTTACCATTTACCTTTATATCTTTTAGAGTTGGAGCAGCAAAACATGAAGGAGAATTAACTTCTGTGTCATTATCAGTAGATAAATATGCAGAAATACCAAGTTTGTTAAAAGCTTTAACTATTGGCTTACATAGTAGATCATAAGAATCAATTATGCTTTTTTCAAGCAATCTATGCTTGAAAGGTGCAGCAACTGAATAAGTAATTTCTTTATCATGTAAGACTGCTCTTCCTCCTGTGGGTCTCCTCACAAATCCAAAACCCTTTTTTGATAATTCAGAAAAATTAACTGTCTCGTGTGCCTTTTGAAAATACCCAATAGACAAGGTGGGGAGACTCCACTTATAAAAACGTAATATTGGAATTTTATTTTTATATGAAAAATATAACATGGATTCATCTAAAGCCATGTTATATTCTGGAGAGGATTCTCCTGTATCCAGCAAAAACCATTCTTCCATTTGTGTGTTTATCTTTTACCTGATTTGTCCTCAATACTGAATTTGTAAGGAGGTTTATCTACGATATCCATGGATTGTCGTAGCTTCACGAATTTTTCCTTGGGATAAAAATTATATATAAGAAGATTACTATAGAACCATGTATATTTGCCAATAATCGTACCTGGAAGAGTTGAGCAGTTTGAGCCAATCCTTACATAATCACCAGCAATAAGGCCGAACTTATCATAACCAGTGTCAAATTCTTTATCATTTATTTTTATAATTATATCTTTTTGATCAAACCTTCTATTATCAGTCACAACACCAGAACCTATTCTTGTGCCTTTACCAATAATACTGTCATCAACGACAGAGTGAGAAGCAAGCTTTGCCTCATTAAATACAAGAGAATTTTTTACTTCGGTATTGTGTCCAACTACACAATAATCACCTATTACTGAATATGGCCTAAGTAACGAATCACTCCTAATAATGCAGTTTTTGCCAATGTATACAGGACCTTGTATAGTAACATTATCATCTATGAAGGAACCTTCATCGATAAAAACAACTCCTTTTACTATAGCAGATTTTTCAATAAATCCTCTGATGTCGCTTGTTTGAAAATTAAAAATTTCATCCTTTATTTTAATAAGCTCCCAGGGCAGGAAGGTTTCAGGTAAATATTTATAACATGGACAGGCTTTTAAATCTTCAAAATAATAATCTATTTTCAACTCATTATCCATTGTAATTCTCTCCTAAAATAAATACGTTCTCATAAAAAATCAATCTTTTATCATTAATAAATTATCTTAAGTTATTAATTTTGCAATACTTAAAAATTATTAAATATTAATTTTTTAAATTTTAAATGGATTTTTGGTCTATGCTATATTTTAGTTTATCCGATAAAATTCAATAATTGCAAAAGTACATCAACATCTTTTTTTAACTAAGAAATAGATATTTCTTCTTATTTTAGCCCTTTTTTCTTTCTATAAGACATTTCTACATACTTTTTTGTATTGACGCGATTGGCTTAACAATTTCAAATACATAATATAAAATATTTGTAGTTTGAAAAAACATTTCTTCAAAATGACAAGTTATAATGATCATTCCTCACTCTTATTTGATATTTCGAAAGTGCTTTATTTTTGTATTCATACTGAAGAATTCTTCGTTTTCTTTTTTATTATAATTGAATATATATCGTGAATTAAATATACATTTTCTGAAGAAAAACTCATTTTGTATTACTTAAAACCAATATCATTCTTATATTTAATAAGACGTTCATCAGAGTAATAAATGGAGATGAAGAAATTCCTTAATTGTTATGGTTACTCGAAAAAAATTAAAATAAAACTCTCTTATGAAAATGGTCGCGACATTGCTTAAAATCGTAAGAATTGAGCTTCTTAGGTGATAATAAGGTATAAATGGATTTCCACTAAACTCAAATAATCGTTCCTTAGGTTGACAGATGCAAATTATTATAAGAGTTTATTTTCGCATATTTTGAATTTCTGTATCTTTTTAGTATAACCACACTTTTTCAAAAATAATAACTCCAAAATTAATCCTCCTTTTAATTAATTGATAAATTTATTCGAGTTTATTAAAATCAAACTTAAGTTATAGTAAAGAGATTGAATTTAAAGAAATTGAATTGTTTAGTTAGACAAAATTATATAAGTGGCAAAAGAAAAAGATTAAAGTTATTATTTTCATGCTTGTGTAGCGGCAGAAATGCCATAATATATTAAAGTGATGTTTATGAAGAAAATTATCCTTATAGTTATTATAATTTCTATAGTTATATGTACATTTTGTATCTATAAAAGCTATACAAGTATTGCTAATTATGTAGAAGTAAATACTCCTTACAATAGAACTCTATATTCGATAGAAAGCAAC
Organism: Caldisericia bacterium; assembly: GCA_018054005.1. GTDB lineage: Bacteria > Caldisericota > Caldisericia > UBA6126 > JAGPKI01 > JAGPKI01. Next base: position 20,277 of record JAGPKI010000003.1, on the reverse strand, counting down.
CAAACATTTGCAGCAGAGGGAAAGATTGGTAAGGTAATCATTGAAATAAGGGATAAAAAAGTAAGAGTGAAAGAAAGTAGTTGTCCAAATCAGGTTTGTGTTAAGACTGGTTGGATTAACAGAAATGGAGAAATAATAGTATGCGCTCCAAATGAAGTAACAGTTAGAATTTTAAGCTTTAAAAATTCACTCATTCATTAAAGCAATAGCTTCTATTTCGATATTGAATCCTTTAGGCAACCTTGATGATTCTATGCAACTCCTTGCTGGAGGATTTTCTCGAAAGAATTTTTCATAAACTTTATTAAATGTAGGAAAATCATCCATATTTTTAAGAAATACTGTAACTTTTACTATATCACTCAAGTTCTTTCCTGCACTTTCCAAAATAGCTTTTATGTTGTTCAAAGCTAATTCTGTCTCAATTTCAATTGATGCAGGATTATAAACATTTGTTATTGGATCTATTGCACCTTGCCCTGAAATAAAGATAAAGCACCCTGCAATAACAGCTTGCGAATAAGGACCAATTGCTTTTGGTGCTTTATCAGTTGAAATTATTTCTTTTATATTCATTTAAATTAACCTCATTTCTCTTTTTTATTTATATTAAATATTTTAAGGAAAATAGATTTAATTTAAATAAGCAAAGAAATGAGATCCTCACGAAGAAAAACACAAATGCGATCTCTCTGGGTGAAACATATAGTTAATCCGTAAATGCAGTATTTATGCATAGGTAATGAGATATCTTCTTTTCTATGTATTTTGTCATTCCTGTGAAAGCAGGAATTCGGTATTTCTTTTCTTCCTATTTTACGTTTGTAAAAGAAATAATCCCTGGATTTCGCATCAAGTACAGAATGAAGCTTTTTTTATTCAGAAAGTGTAGTTTTTATTATTCGCGCGAAAGCAGGAAATCACAGTATCTGTCATCCTCGAAATCACACCACTATCATTCTCTAAATCACACCACTGTCATCCTCGAAATCACACCACTGTCATCCTCGAAATCTTTTATCGAGGATCCAGACCATTTTTTTTATTTGTTTGAAAAGAAATACTCTCTTGATCCCTATCAAGTGTGGAATGAAATATGTTTTCTCACTATGAAGTTGGATTTTTATACATTCGTTGTGTTCCAAGAATCACTGCTGATAAACCTACATCTTAATAAAGGAGTTTGATGATGTGACATTTTACTTACTGAATATAAGATTAATTAATTCGATGTGACAAGACCCTAATGGATTCTTTAATAATTAAATTTGGAAGCATTAAAAAATACTCGTATATTTATTCTATGTTGGATTAAAAAGATTAATAATGATTTCGTAGATACCTTTATAAGATTAAATTTATTGTTGCGCAATGAGAAAGAAAAAGTTTATAAAATCTTTTAGACAAGCATCTATACTAAGAAGCAAGAGAAATAATTGACCATATTGACTAATAATGATATATTTCTCTATCTAAAAAGGTGAATTATTTGAGAATAGATATATTAAACAGGATAAAACATAGAGCAGGTAAAAGAGTAAAAAAATCTTCATTCATTAAGAGACAGACTGTCTCCCAGGCAGCTATTATTATTGCCGTGATTACATTTATCAGCAAGTTTATAGGCTATGTCAGAGAGATACTTATAGCAAATTACTTTGGTGCTTCTGGTGTAGTGGATGCATTTTTAGTTGCAACTATTATTCCTTCAATGGTTCTTGGACTATTTGCTGCAGGTTTAAATACTCTTATAATTCCAGTGTATATTGAAAAAAAAGCGAGAGATCCAGTTTATGCTAAGAAATTTGTAAACTGGGTATTTTTAGTCTGGGGGACAATATTTCTTTTTGCGTCTATACTTGTCCTTATATTTGCTCCCTTTCTTGTTAAGTTAGTTGCAGTCGGCTTTACAGGGGAAAGGTTTACATTAGCAGTCAATATAACGAGATATCTAACCCTTTCTGGATACTTAAGTATTTTAACAGGTCTATTTACTGGTTTATTTCATTCAGAGAAACAATTCCTTTTACCAACTATTGTTAGCTTTGTTGCTAACTGGATAATAGTTTTATCAATTGCTCTACTTACTCCTTATTTAGGCATTAATAGCTGGACTGTTGGACAGACATTATTCGCAATTATATCATTTACATCGCTTTTCTACGTTTTATATAAGCGATATGGTTTTTTTCATAAATTAAGTTTTAAAGGAATTGAATGGAGAGAAATATATAAATTTACTATTTTACTTCTTCCACTTATAGTTTCGGGTGGTATTGGCACATTAAATACTATTGTTGATAGAACTATTGCATCTACTCTTGATGTAGGCTCTATCGCAGCACTTAATTTTGCAGGAAGAGTGTGGGCTATTCCTATCTCACTTCTTGCAGGACCCATTGCAACCGCTGTATTTCCAGGATTTTCAGAGCTTGCGGTGGGTAAGGACAAAATTAAAGATTATTCCTACATGCTAAATAAAACCATTGCAATTATGTGGTATTTTATTATACCTGCCTCTTTAATTTTCATTACTTTATCTGAGCCAATTGTGAGAGTGCTTTTTCAGAGAGGAGCTTTCGATGTGAAAGCAACTCAAGTTACATCATTTGCTGTATCAATGTATTCAATAGGATTATTTGCTCACGCTGCAAATCCACTTCTTGGAAGGGTGTTCTATTCGTATAAAAATACTATAACTCCTGTTATAATAAGTATTTGTACTGTAGGACTAAATATATTTTTGAATATTGTTCTCGGACGGCTAATTGGAGCAGGAGGTATAGCTCTAGCTACCTCTCTTAGTGTTACATTTGGCTTTATTGTGTATAATATAACAGTTAGAAAGTATTTAATACCATTCACTAAGAGATTAGCTATTGAGACTGTAAAGATCATCCTTTGTTCTACAGTTGTTGGAGGGGTAAGTTATCTCTCTTTACCTTTTTTTAGAGGCAATTTAGGTTTCATTGCTTTAGTTGTTAGGCTTTTACTTGTGGGTCTTTTCGCGGGTGGGATATATTTAGTCTTAAGTTATTTATTAAAGGTTGAAGGATTTTTCTTCTTTAGGGAAAAGTTCTATCAAGCAGTAGTGAAAGTTCCTATTCTAAACAGGATTCCGTTTATCAAGAGAGTTTCCTCCTCTAATAAGTAAATACAGAAATTCCTCAGGACCTGTACAGAAAGACACACTTCGGAATAACAGGAGTGTTTTTATTTCGTACACACATTCTTTATCACTCCAGACTTAATGCGGAATCCAGAGACTATTTCTTTTTCAAACAGAAAAATAGAAATAAAGAATGGATTCTCTAATAATTGATTTAGACTAATGACCATCCACTTACAATGCTTTTGAGAGAGAATATCTGCATTATGCTTCGTAATGATTTCCTCTTTTTCACTCATTTACAAATTATCCAAAAATAAATTCCTCTGAAAATAATAACTCCAAAATTATATTTGGTAAAGAGATTGAATTGTTTAATTATATAAGTGGCATAAGAAAAGGATTAAAGTTATTATTTTCATGCTTGTGTTGTGGCAGAAATGCCATTAAATGTTAAATGCAAAGATTCTTCATGACTTGTGCAAAACGCACTTTCAAAAGTTCTGTATGACGGTATGTATTTTGAATGAATACTTTAATAAAAGTGTTAAAACAAAACATGTTAAGAATAAGAAAGTGCGAAGCTTATATATTTTTTTGCATAAGACCATTAATATTTAATAATTTGAGGCACGAACAAAAAATACTGGAATTTATGTTTTCATTATATAAATAGTAATTTTAACATTTATATCTTCTTTAGTCTTACATAAACAAACTTATTATTTACTTCTCAAATATTATAAAATTCGAGGTGATAATAAAATTTGTAAAAAGATTTTTTATAAATTAATCTAAAATTTGACTTGGAGAAGAGCTTACATATAATAGTTTTGTTACTTATTGGAGGTTAATTAAAATGAGAATAACATATAGACCACATGTTAGAAGAAAATATAGAGTTCATGGTTATCTTAAAAGAATGAGAACCCATAATGGTAGAAACATCTTTAAACGTAGGCGTAGTAAAGGCAGATATAGACTTAGTGTTTAATGGGTAAACTGTGGAAACGGTTAAATACTAAAGAATTTCAACACATATTTAAAAAAGGTAATTTTATATCAGGAAGATTAATAACTATAGTTGTAGATGTTGATTCTAAAGAAAACCTTATTGGTTTTGCAGTAAAAAAAAGCAAAAGGAAAATCGAAAATGTTGAAAGAAACAGAGTAAAGAGGAGATTACGTGAAGCATTTATTAAAATTGAAGATTTGCTTCCGGGTGAGTTGTCTATGGTTATAATTGCCAATCCAAATGTAGAGTTTGCACCAATTGATGAAATAAGTGCAGAAATTTTAAAACTTATTAAAAAAATTGTTAAATAAAATTAATGATAATAAGAAAATTATTACTTATGATTATAGTTTTTTATAGGAAATATCTTTCTCCATTAAAAGGACTACCAACATGCAGATTTTATCCAACATGCTCTGAATATGCATTTGAAGCTATTTCAAAATATGGTATTTTTAAAGGGACAGCATTATCAATATGGAGAGTTTTGCGATGTAATCCATTTAATAAAGGTGGTTATGATCCAGTACCGTAAATTTAACTTGTTTTTAAGAAAGGAAGAAACAGTATGCTAAATAAAAAGTTTTTTGTAGCAGTTGTATTGTTTATAGTATCATTTTCAATCTTTGGTCTCTGTTTGTCAGAAACCACCCATCCAATAAATATTTCAGTAACAGCAAAAGGCAATACTTCTGAAGTTTCTGCAATTCTAATTAAAGTTGAAAATCTAGGTTCAATAATAAGTGATGTTAAGATAAGGATAGAGGGTGAAAATACTCCTAATATAGATCCATTTATACCTGTTTTAGAATCAAATGAAGTTACGCTACCAAAACCAATAGAAGCTGGGAAAAGTAGTGAAACTTTTTTCCCTATTGAAATACCCCCAGATTTAGAAGTTGGAAGATATAATTTAAAGCTTATCGTTTCTTTCACAGATATTGATGGTAATACCATTACTAACTCATCTATTTTCTATGTAGAAGTTAAAAAACCAAATGTCTTGGTTATGGGTTTAAGATGGTTTTTAGATTTTCTATCACAAAAACCCATTGGTTACGGAATAGGGATAATTCTCTTTTCCATAATAGTAAAGCTTGCGTTACATCCTTTTAATGCAGCTCAACTTAAATCTATGAGTAAAATGCAAGAATTACAGCCAAAAATTGCTGAAATAAACAAAAAATATAAAGATGATGCACAAAAAAAAGCAGATGAAACAATGAAACTTTATAGAGAAGCAAAAATCAATCCTGCGGCAGGATGCTTACCTTTGATTGTGCAACTTATTATTGTATACTTTTTATACCTTGCCTTGCAAGGATACACTCCACTTTATAAATCATCATTCTTATGGTTAGAAAGTCTTGGTAGTCCTGATAGATACCTCATATTCCCAATACTTGCTGGAATTACAACATTGCTTCAAAGCTTAACAGGTCCACAATCCGCCGATCCACAGTCAAAATCTTTAATTTATATAATGCCTGTGTTTTTCTTCCTAATAATGATGAGGTTCCCATCAGCACTTGCAATATTCTGGACAATTTTTGGGCTTATTTCTGCTATTCAGCAATACTACTTCAGAAAAAAATCAACTTCTCAAAAAGTTAAAATTGAAGGGAGTAAACCAAAGAGTGAACAAGTCGGAAACAAATGATTTTAGGAATCAACTTAGAGAAACATTAATTGACATATTTACAAAACTTGGCGAAAATCCAACTGTAGAAATTTATAACGAAGTTGACGGATTAATGGCTGAAGTAATTATTGATGATCCAGCTCGATATATAGGTAAACAGGGAGAAATCCTTAATTCAATTCAGTATCTAATTAAATGTTTATTAAGCAAGCGAATAAGCCCCTTACCAAAATTTACTATAGATATAGGTGATTATAAAAGAAAACAGATATCAATTTTAAGAAACATTGCCATTAATGCATCTATTAAAGTTAGAAAGACTTCAAAACCTGTTGAGCTTTCTCCTATGAGTCCATTTGCAAGAAGAATAATTCACTTAACTTTAAAAGATAATCCATCAGTAGTTACGTACTCAATTGGGGAAAACGCTCAGCGCAGAGTTGTAATTGATTTAAAGAAGTAAATTCCTCCGAAAATAATTTCTCTAAAATTATTAGATTATATTTAGTAGGGGAGATAAGATTGTTTAGTTATATAAGAGATACAAAAGGATTAAAGAAAGATATCGTTTTCATGCTTGTGTTATGGTAGAACTTCCATGGAATGTTAAAATAGTTTTTTAAAAATATGACTGATACCATAGTTGCTATTGCTACTCCGCTTCAGAGGAGTGCGATTGCATGCATAAGATTATCTGGGGAAGAAGCACTAAATATATTTAGTACTATTGTTTACCCCTCAAATTTAAAATTTAGCCCTTGGATTATGAAACATTGCACAATAATTGAACCGAAAAGTAGGAAAAAAATTGATGATGTAATAGCCGTCTATATGAAAGCACCAAAAAGCTACACAGGAGAAGATATGGTTGAAATTTACTGCCATGGAGGTGTAGCAATAATTAAAAGCATTTTTGAAACTTTAGTTATGAGTGGAGCTTGTCCAGCAACCCCAGGGGAATTTACAAAAAGAGCTTTTTTAAATGGTAAAATGGATCTCATTCAGGCTGAAGCAATAGACCAGATTACAAAAGCAGAGACAGAGAATGAGCTTATGAGCTTAAATGAAAATTTATTTGGTGCTTTGAGTGGGAAAATCAGAGAAATATTATCTAAATTTATCGATTTAAAGGCAAGATTAGAAGCTCAAATAAGTTATGAAGATGATTTACCACATGAAGATTTAGATATTGAAGAGTCTCTACAAATTTTAATGAATGAAATTGAAGAAACTATAAATAATTCTCAGGATATAAATCAACTTATCCAGGGGTTTAGAGTAACAATAATTGGTAAAACAAATGTTGGTAAGTCAAGTATTTTTAATGCTATTCTTGGTTGGAATAGAATGTTAATTTCAGAATACCCATCCACTACTCACGATTATGTAGAAGAGACTATAGAGCTTTATAATTACAAGATAAAACTTGTAGATACAGCTGGTTCTGTGGAAAACCCTACAGAGCTTGATCGATTATTTGCTGAAAAAATCGAAGATTTACTTAATAAAACTGATTTAATACTATTAATAATTGATATGTCAGACTATTCTAACATTGACGATTTAATAGTAAAAAAGTATATTAATAGAAATATTATAATCGTAATAAATAAATCTGATAAAAATAGTAAAATTCCAGAAAAGCTGTTAGAATTAATACCTGAGAATAAAAAATATATTATTGTTTCAGCACTTAAAAAAGAGGGAATTGAAGAGCTCAAGAAGTTGGTAGCGGAAGAGGCTCAAAAAGGCATAAATTGGAATGCAGATTATTTCGTGAATGAAAGGCAGAGAGGGCTTCTTCTTAAGGCAAGAGAAAACCTTTTAAATATTATTAATATTAAAAATAAAGAAAAATATCTTGATATAGTATGCTTTGAGCTCGACCAGATAATTGCAACATTGGGCGAGGAGTTAGGATTAAATATAAGTAAAGAGGTTTTTGATAATATATTTACAAATTTTTGTATAGGGAAGTAATAAAATGAATATAAATGATTTATTAGAAGAAGCAAAGAGAAACGAAAGTATAGGGAAAATCGATGAAGCTATTATAGCCCTGGAAAAGGCGCTTTTGCTGAGTCCCCTAAATAAGGAAATATTGCTTACACTGTCGAGATTATACATAGGAAAAGGCAAAATTCTTAAGGCTTTAGAGCTTATTAGTGGTATAGAAAACCTAAAAAATGATCCTGACATTTTAATGCAGGAGGCAAACATATATATGCTCCTCCATAGATTCGAAGAGGCAGAAGCAAAGTTAAAAGAAGCTTTGCAGTTTAAAGAATCAAGTTCTATATATAATAACCTTGGTGTTGTTTTACTTCAACAAAGAAAAGGGAATGAAGCTATTCAAGCATTAAAAAAATCTATTAAAATAGACCCCAAGAATATAAATACCTGGCTAAATTTAGCGACATTTTATGAATCAGCTGGAGATCTTGACAGTGCAAAAGATACTCTCGAAAGAGCATTTTCTATGAGTCTAAAGAATGAAGAGCTTATCGAGAAGTATGTACAGATATTAAGTAAGAAAGGTGAATATGAATCTGCTATCTCTCTAATTGATGATGAGCTGGCTAATAATAAAGAAAATTTGCCATTAAGGCTTACTAAAGTAAAAGTTTTATTTTTTAAAGGTTTAACTGAAGATTGTATAGAAGAAATAAATAATATAGAAAAAGAAAATATCCTAAGTCCTCAAAATAAAAAAGAACTTATGGAGATCAAAGAACAGGCATATTATAACTTAGGATATAACGAAAAAGCTTTAGAAGTACTTGATGAATTAATAAATATTTCTAATGGAAATCCCTATTATTTATTCAGAAAAGCTCAAATATTTTACTCTCTTCAAAATTATACTGAATCGTTAAAAATATGCTCGATGCTTTTAAAAGAAAAAACTTTAAATGAAGAATTACGTTCTAATATTATAATTTTAATGAAAAACATAGAAATAGAAAATTGGAAAAGACTTGTAAGACTTTTAATTGAAGAGCCAGCAATGAAAGATGCACTTCTGAATGACCTTATTTTTACCATACAGAGCACAGGGATACTTCTACCAGAAGAGGGACTCATCTACTTACAAAGTATTTTAAAACAAATAACCTCTAAATATGGTAAATTTAGAAATACTTCACCAGAATCAATTAGTTAAAAAGGAGGCTTAGTTATAAGAATGATTCAATGCCAGATTTCACTTTACCCATTAGCTAATCCAGACTTTATAGAAGTCATAAATGAATGTATTAAAATATTGGATAATGAAAATATTTCCTACACCGTAACCAGAACAAACACTTTAATAAAAGGAGAGACCGATGCAGTATTCGAAGTCACAAAGAAAATATTTATTAAAGCAAAAGAGCTAAATAAAGAGAACATTCTCCTTGCAGTTTATTCGAGCGCTTGTAGCGAGTGAGTTAAGAAATGATAGGTAGAGTTAAATTTGGATCCTTTAGAGATGGATTAACTATAGAGCTTGTTCCAAACCAGAATATAGAAGATTTACGAATAGGAGAATTCATAAAAGTTTTAGGTTCTCGGTATGATTTCATCGGGATGATTACAGATTTAAGACTAAATGTATTAAATCCAGATGTCTTTCTTGCTCCACCAGTTGATAACGAGCTTTTAAGATATTCTGTAAATGGAACTTTGGTTAATAGTGAAATTGAATTCTTTCCATTGGTCTCAATCGAGAGAGAAAGTAATTCCATTCACTCAGTAAAAAGTATTCCATCACATTTTGATGAAGTTACTACGGTATCTCAAAAAGATATGGATATTATATTTTCTTTCGGCGCAGAAAAAGATGTGCAGTCTTTTAGTATTGGAAATATATTGAGTATGGAATATTTTGCGAATGTCAATCTCTCCAAACTTATTGAGAGAAGTTTTGGTGTTTTTGGATCAACTGGAAGTGGTAAAACTTTCTTTACGAGAATAATCCTTGCTGGCCTTATAAAGAAAGATATTTGTGCTAACTTAATATTTGATTTTCACGAAGAATATGGAATAAAAGGTGCTTCAGAAGAAGCTGACTCAGTCCCAGGACTGGCTTACCTTTTTAGTAGCAAGGTTATAATCTACACTGTTGAACCTAAAGGTCTTACAAAAGAAAAGTACATTCAAATTCCTCTATCTGACATAGAGCCCGAAGACATAAGACTTATTTCAAAAGAGTTAAGACTTTCAGAAATGTCATTTGAAACTGCATTATCAATTAGAAGAGCTTGCGGAAAGAACTGGATTGAACAACTTCTTAATTTAAATCCAGACGATATTGATGAGGAGCTAACAGCTAAATGGAAAGTTCACCCTGAAAGTTTACAAGCTCTTATTCGTCATTTACAAGTTTTAAAAGACTTATCTTTTCTTGTACCATCGAACAGTAAAAGCTGCGTTAGAGATATTATGGATTACTTGCAAAATGGTCAAAATGTAATAATTCAGTTTAATAATTTAACCCATCAAAGGCTCTCTTACCTGTTGATTTCATCAATATTAACGAGGAGAATTTATTCAATCTATAGAAATACAATTGAGAGCGGGAAAAAATTAAAACATCTCCTCATAACTATTGAAGAAGCTCATAATTTTCTTTCCCCTGAAATTTCAAAAGAGACAATTTTTGGAGAGATTGCAAGAGAACTAAGAAAATTTGATGTAACCCTGTTAATAGTGGATCAGATTCCATCTCAGATAGACCCAGAGGTTATTTCCCAGCTTGGAACAAGAGTTATATTTAACTTAAATTCTGAAAAAGACCTTGACTACTCCCTTGAGGGGGTTCAGGGCAAAAATAAACTTAAGCAAATCCTCTACTCTATTGATAACAAAGGTGAGGCTTTAATTGTGGGCTATGCAATACCGATTCCTCTTGCATTTAAGGTTAGAAGATATGATGATAGTTTCTTTAGAGAAATGAAGTCAATATCGGATATCGACACCACTAAGATTGACCCAAAGAAGTTCTTTTATGGAGACTGATTGGTTTAAATTTTACTTTGATGATTCTTACGAAGATTATATTTTAGGTGAAATCCCTGAAGAGTTAACAGAAGAACAGGTAAGACTCATCGAAGATACATTAGATCTTAAAGTGGGAAGTAAAATCCTTGATTTATGCTGTGGAATTGGTCGTCATTCAATAGCACTTGCAAAAAAGGGTTATAATGTAACTGCTATAGATTATTCTTTCTCCTACATTGAAGAATTAAAGAATAGAGCAGAAGAACTTAGTTTGTCAATAAACGCAATATCAATGGATGCAAGAGAAATAAACTTCAAAGAAGAATTCGATGCAATAATAATTATGTTTGTATCGTTTGGTTATTTTAATGACATTGAAAATGAAGAGCTATTAAAGAAATTAGCTTTAGCTCTTAAAAATGGAGGTAAAATCCTTATAGACCTTGAAAATAGAGATTACATTTTGAAACATTTCATAAGAGAAAAATGGCGAGAGAAAGATTATGGACTTTTATTGGAAAGGCATAAGTTTGATCCAATAAGTTCAAGGCAGAAAACAAAGAGAATAATAATCCTAAACAGCGGAGAAAAGAAAGAAACATTTAGGGACATAAGGCTTTATTCAGCACATGAATTAATTGCCATTGCTAATAATGCTAACTTAAAAGTAGATAAATTATATGGAGATTATGACAGAACCACATTTCACATTAACGCTCCTCGCCTACTATTTTCTTTTATGAAAAACTAATAAGGTGTAAATTAACTTCCCCCATTTCTTTGGACAGAAATTAGTATAAATTCCTCCGAAAATAATAACTCCAAAATTAATCTTCCTTTTAGTTAATTGATAAATTTGTTGGAGTTTATTAAAACCAAACTTAAGCTACAGTAAAGAAATTGAATTGTATAGTTATATAGATGCATTCATAAGGATTAAAGTTATTATTTTAATGCCTTATTGTGGTAGAAAAGCCATGAGATGTTAAAGTATTCACTCTGAGGAGCATCTT
>JAGPKI010000003.1:0-8418 GCA_018054005.1 Caldisericia bacterium | reverse complement strand
TGTCATTCCCGCGACCTCTCTGTCATTCCCGCGAAAGCGGGAATCCAGAAAGTATTTCTTTTTCAAACAAATAAAAAGAAAAAAGAGCGAATTTTCTGTTCGGATCGGTAAAAACAAAAAAATAAACACTGGATCCCCAATCAAGTTAGGGATGACAAAGTACTTGGATCCTCGATAAAAGATTTCGAGAATGACATTTTTGTGGATTTCAGGGATGACATTTTGTGCGACATTCGTTGACCACGAAGAAGGAGATTCTTCAGGACATGTGCGAAAATACTGTACTTCAGAATGACTGTGAGCAGTCATTGATATTTTTCAGTACGTGTGCAGAAAGTGCAGTTCATAAAAACAAAGAGGTGATTCCTTATTATAATTGTAAAGGATACACTTTAGGAATGACGAAGGATCCTCTTAATGTCATTCCCACGATTTTTCTCGCAATACCTGCAGCTCATTTCTGCTATTATATGGGTACGGGACAAAACCTTATTTAGCTTGCTTTTAATCCTGTTTCTTTGAATTTGGGGAGAAAAATTTTAATCGTTGTTCCTTTTCCTAATTCACTTGCAAGAAATATTCTTCCATTGTGCTCCTGAATAATACGTTTTACAATTGAGAGTCCTAGTCCTGTTCCATGTTCTGCAAACTCTTTTGCATTAGGAGACCTATAGAAATCATGAAAAAGGTTAGATAAAGATTCTCTTGGAATACCGATGCCAGTATCAGAAACAGTTATAGTTGCAAAATCTTGTTTTTCTCCAATAATCACAGAAACTACGCCGTTTTCTTTAGTATACTTTACTGCATTTTCAATAATATTTTCAATAGCTTTCCTTAAATCATCTTCATTACCAAATACGTAAAGTTCCTTTTTTGGTCTATTAAATGTAAAATCAATTGATTTCTCGAATACTCTTTCTTTTAAGGAATCTACAATATCAGAAGTTAATTCACACAAAGACACTTTTCCGTATTCCTTCTTAACCTGGAGTTCGGAAGAAGCAAGAGAAACGAGATCACTAATAAGATTGAGCATGTAATTTGTTCTTTTTATTCCACGTTGGATTAGTTCTTTTTGTTTAGGATTTATTTCTCCAACATATCCGTTATTTATTATTTCAAGTAAACTTTGCAGTCCTGCTACAGGAGATCTTAATTGATGAGCAGTGGTAGTAAGGAAGAGAAATTTCTCTCTATCAACTTCTTTAAGCTTCTTGAGTGCTAAATCATTTTGGATAAGTAAACCTATTTCTCCACTTATGCATAATAAAAGTTCTTTTACATCTTCACCAATTTCTTCTTTAGGTGAATTGAAATACAGCTTTAAGATACCTATTGTTTCATTGCCTTTAGCTAATATAGGAACTCCTATGATAGATTTAATTCCCTCTTTTGTTAGTTCTTTTGTATACTGAATAAGAGGAGAAGATGAAATATCTGAAACTTGTATTATTTGCCCAAGAAGTACCTCTCTGTTTAACTCGCTTCTATTTAAATCAATTTCACCTTTATAAACATAGTCTTTGGAAAGTCCAGATTGAGCCATAATATTACTTAAAACACCAGTACTTTCTAATAAACGCATTGAACAAGCCTTTGCTGAAAAAGCATCTTTTAGCTTATCAAAAAAGAGAGATAATGCTTCTTGAATGTTAGATGAAGTATAAAACAAATCTCTAAGTTCTTTGATAAGATTTAATTGGTTTTTAATAATATTTAAGTCATCATCGAGCTTATTTATCTTTTCCCCTTTTGTTTCAGGTATAGTTTTATTTGTAATATTAACTGATCTTACCGAGATAATTAAAGCAAGAATAACACTTAAAACATATATAATTAAGAGTTGTGAATCCTTTATAAGATTTAAGAGAAAAAATGCTATGATAACTGTTAAAATTAATATTATAGTCGCAGAAACCTGTTTATTATCTGTTGCATTCATTATTGAAAGGGGTATTATAAATATAAGTAATGATGAAATAATCTCTATATCTAAAAATGCAATTAATACTATAAAAATTGTATCAAGAATAAAAAATATATTTCTATTTTTCTGAGAATTTAAAAAAATGTTAGTTATTAATACTTGAATAGTATAAATAATAAGTAGAAGAGCCAATAATGTACTCAAACTCTTCTCTATAAGAATAATATGTAACAACTCTATAAAAAGTAAGGCAAAGACAGTATAAATACGTCCTTGCCTTACTTTATTATTAGGCATATTTATTGCGCTAACTATTATTAATTCTCGTGTAGAACTTCTTTAACCTTCTGTATAAGGGTATCTGGATTAACTGGCTTTCTCAAGAAATATTCAGCTTTAATAAAATCAGAGTCAGATACTTTATCAATAGAGATTCCCTGTTTACTCTCAATTGATGATATCATAATAATTGGCACATTTGCGAATTCTTTGTATTCAGGGTCAGATCCATCTTTAATTGCGTATGACACATGTAATCCATCAGTAATTGTATCCATCATTATATCTAATAGTATCAAATCTGGTTTGAAAGTTTTTACTTTCTCTAAACCTTCTCTGCCGGAAGAAGCTACTTCTACTTCATAATTATTTGCTTCCAGTGCAATCCTCATAGCCTCAACGACATCTTTATCATCATCAATGACAAGTACTTTTTTGCTCATATTTTTCCTCCTCCTTCTTAAAATTTTTAATATCAGCTAAAACTTTTTCTTCCAATATTGGAAAGACCTTTCTTAACTCAGCCGACAATTGAAGCTTTGGCTCGACACAATCAACCTGTACTGCATAAATTATTAGATTCAAATCATCCCTTTCGATGCTTGCGAGTAACACTGCATCTTTTAAAGACCTCGAGTGGACACTAAGGTTGTTTTCGAAAGCTTTAAACTTATGGGGTTCTACGCAAATCTTTTCTATGCTTCCTGGAGGTCCATCTCTAAAGTTACAAGCATCAACTAATATTGCAATCTTTGATTCAGAAAGGTAGTTCGCAATACTAAATGTATCTATATCTCCATCTATTAAGGCAATATCTTCTGGCATAGATTTCCTTTCTCGGAGATAGTTTATGAAATGTACCCCGAAACCGTCATCTCCTAAAAGTATGTTGCCTATACCTATGACAGAAATATCGATCAATTCTTAAACTCCACATCGAGTAAATGTGTAGAACAGGATATACAAGGGTCATATGCTCGCACGAGCATCTCAAGTTTTTTTGTAATCTCTTCTTCGTTTTCTTTATCAATAATTTCAGGAACGAGTTTCTTCATATCAAGCTCTATATTCTCAAGGTTTTGGCCTGTAGGTATAACACAATTGGCGTTAACAAGAATACCTTCGGAATCATAAGTGTATTCATGGTAAAGAATTCCTCTTGGTACTTCCACAGCTCCTACTCCAGTACCTGCTTTTGGTTTAACATTTGGTTTCTCATCTTTAAGCCCCTTCTTTAGTAGTTCTGAAAGCAGCTTTATGCTTTCTTCAAAGCAGTGTGCAGTTTCAATAAGTTGAGCAGTATTCATATGATACGGATTGTAGACTGGTGGCTTAAAGTTAAGTTCGCTTGCTACACTCTTTGCGAGAGGAGAAAGCTTCTGGAAATTATTATTGACTCTTGCGAGAGCACCTACCAAATATGAATCTCTATTAGCTTTAGCATGTTTTGCAGTAGAATGAGGAACACAAAATTCATTTGTAAGGCTTCTGTAATCTTTATGATCGTGCCTGCCTGTATCGCTTGAGTAAATAAATCCATCATATAAGGCATATTCATCGTCGCTTTGAAGAGAAATATATTCAGTTTCTCGCTCAAATTCAGGAATCTTTATCGTTTTAAATAGTTCAACAGTTGCTTCTAAATCAGGTAAAGCACCTTCGAGTCTTGAAAGAATGTTTTCGATATCGGTTTTATTAGGTATCTTAGTATACCCACCAACAACCTGTGATAAATTGTGAACATGTCTCCCGCAAATCATTGCAGAAAAGTCATTCGCAAGCTTCTTTAGTTTTAATCCTCTTAATACTGCTTCTTTATTATTTGGAATCAAAGCAAAAGCTGAAGTGGCATTTAGAAAATCAGGTACAGACAAGAAATATAAATGCAAAATATGGGATTGAATAAATTCTGCGAAAAGGTTAAGCTTCCTTAGCATAATTGTTTGTTCGGAGGGAACCACACCAAAAGCTTCTTCAGTTGCTCTAATAGAAGCAGTTGAATGCCCTACTGAACATATTCCGCATATTCTGCAGGATATATGAGAAATTTCGTACCAAGGTCTACCAACCATAAATCCTTCAAAAAACCTTGGGGCTTCACTTATTTCAAGACATATTTTTTCTATATTGCCATCTTTAGCATTAACAAGTATATTTCCATGTCCTTCAACTCTTGTTATATATTGAACATTAATGTTAAGATCTTTCATTTAAGCTCTTCCTCCCTGTATGCATTAAATATATTAAGGTCTGCCAACAATTCGTCTACTGTCTTGCCATACTTTTTAAGTATTTGTTTTTCTGCATTAATTTCTGGATTTTCTAAGAAACCTCTACACCCTTCGCAAGAATTTCCACTTGATGGACATATTGCCTTACATCCTGCTCGAGTTATGGGTCCTAAACAGGTAAGCCCTTTTTCAAACACGCAGACATTTTCTTTAAGTCTACATTCAATACAAATTGGATAATCGGGTATTTCCGGTTTCTTGTTAAGCAAGATTGATTTAAAGACTTCCATAAATTCATTTTTATCAATTGGGCAACCCCACACATAATAATCAACTTTTATGAATTTATCTATAGGATAAGCTTTCTCTAAGGTTTCATAGAAGGACGCATCTTTGCCGTAAACTTGCTCTTTTATCCAGGATAATGGTTTAAGGTTTTTTAGAGCGTTTAATCCAGCTGTTGCTGCGCAAGCCCCTAAAGCTACTACCACTTTTGCTCTATTTCTAATATCTTCCAACCTATCTCTATCATGTTCTCTTGTTATGCTTCCTTCTATGAAAGCAACATCATAATCTTCACCTTTTTCTGATATTGCTTCCCTAAAATTTACGATATCTACTTTTGAGAGGATATCAAGTATTTCATCTTCAAGGTTTAATACAGTGAGTTGACATCCTTCACAACTTGCAAAATCAAAAAATGCTACTTTTGGTTTCATTATAGAGCCTCCTCAAGTTCTTTAATTGTGGGGTATTCAAATACTGGACCATCCTGGCAACAATAAAGACCATTAATCTGGCAATGTCCACATTTACCCACTCCACACTTCATTTTTCTTTCCAAAGACATGATGATATTTGTGTCTGGAATACGTTTCACTCTACATTCAAGAAGAGTAAATTTATACATTACAGGCGGACCGCATATTACAGTAATTGTGTTTTCAGCATCTATTTCTAAATCTGCAAAGAGTGTAGTAATAACGCCAACGTGACCTTTCCAGGTTTCATCGCCTTTATCGACTGTATCTAAAAACTTTATATCAGTCCTTTTCTTTAATTCTTCTACTTCATCTCTAAAAAGGAAATCTTTAGGTGTTTTTACTCCGTAAAGAATTGTTATATCTTTATAATTACTTCTCTCTTCTTCTGATGTAACAAAATTGATGAGTGATCGTAGTGGTGCATATCCAATACCACCAGCTACAAATAGAAGAGATTTTCCTTTCATTTTGTCTGCATTAAAATAAGTTCCATAAGGACCTCTTATTCCTAATTTTGCTCCAGAATTAAGAGAATGTAGAGCCTGAGTTACATTACCTACTTTTCTTACACATAATTCAAAAGTATTTTCCTTTCTGTTGGGTGGTGAAGTAACTGAAATAGGAGCTTCTCCCACTCCAAATACTTCAACCTGTACAAATTGTCCTGGTTTATGCCCTAATCGACCTTGTGGTAATTCTATTTCAAATAATTTTTCTAATTCAGTGAGATTTCTTACTGATTTAATAGTAGCGGTAACAGGTGTATAGATTGTTTTTTCAAGCATTTCTTTCTTTCTCCTCCTTTAAACCTTTGAAGTAATTCCGTTGTATTCTTTGGCAAGTCTGTTAACAGTTTCTACTATTTCGATATCAGCTAAACATTCTTTTCCACATCTTCCACAACCTGTACAAAACGATGGACTGAATCTACTCAAATAATAGAACTTTCTATAAAATCTATGCCTGTCTCTGCTTGATTTGGATTTTCTGAAAACTTCTCCCGTTGCAACTTTTGTAAATGATTCTAAATGGCATGAATCCCATTGCCTAATACGCTCTCCTTCGGTTAGTTTTAGATTCATTGAATCATAAACATTAAAACAATAGCATGTTGGACAAACAAGATTACATCTACCGCATGCAACGCACTTTTCACCATTTTCTTCCCATACTTTGCTGTTGTAAACACCAGCAAACATTAATGGAAGCTCTGAAAGTGGTAAATCCATTTTGTTTGTACAGGCAGCTTTCTTTTTCTCCACAAATTCTTCTCTTCTCTGAATCTCACCATCAGTTGCATCCCTGATAAAATCAACATTCAATAGCTCTTTTCCCCTGTCAGTAGAAACATTAATAAGGTATCCATCACCAATGTCTGTTAGAAATAGATCGAAAAATTCATTTTTAGGTATTACTGTGCCAACACTTGTACAGAAACACCTATCATCAGGCGTACAATCAATTCCAATAAGAATTGCCCTTTTCCTCTTTTCCATATAGTTAGAATCTACATTTTTTTCAGAAAAAACCTTATCAAGCAAGCTTATCCCTTTAAGGTCGCAAGGATGAACACCAAAAATAATACGTTCTTTAGATTCAACAAATCCACTAACTTCTGCATTAAGATAATCATACTTAACAATAGTTTCTTCCTGAGGAAAAAGAAACTTTTTTGGTGGTAAAATAGTTCTTACATAGTCAAAAACAACATCATTTGGATCTTTAATACTTTCAAAAGAATAAAAATTATCCTCTTTTCTAACGGGCGCATCAAGCTCTAACCCTTCATTTAACAAAGAGGACAAAAAATCAACTCTTTTACTTTTTGGTAAAAATTTAAAAGACATCAACACCTCCTAATAAAATCATTCTCTCGTAATTTTAAGTAATAGTTTAAAAGATTACATGGTTTAACTTCTTTACAAAATCCATCATGAAAACAGTTTGGTTGAAGATATTCTCCCATTACAGGAGAGATATTCTTAACTTCTCTTTTAATACAGAAAAAAAGCCTTCTTATTTCCCACTGTGCCTTTCTACAAAGCCTCAAAGATGATGCATGCATAATTTCTCTATAGTTCATAGTCATTATTATCTCAGTATTTATTCCATTAGGCAAGATAAATCTCGCATCCTCTTTAGGGATACCAGATGAAATAAGGCTTTCATATACTTCTCTGCATTTTGATACGCCACTTTGGTAAATTTCAAAAGCCTCGCTGTTTTGCTTCATTGAAGGTGGGACTACATAAGAAAAATCGCTTTCATCAGTATACCTTTGACTTCTCTGAGTAAAGCTAACACCTACTCTAAATCTTACAAGCTGGTGAGAACATGCTCTTGAAATATCTTTTATATAAAAAGTAAAGCTTACATGCTCAAAAACACTTAAGTGTCCACTTTTATACAATAACTTAAAAAAATACTCATCACTTTTATCTGAATCCTCTTTACCTCGTGTTATTCTTGCAGAATCGGCTATAATTTTTAAAGGGTCATCGGTAAATCTAAGTAAATTTACCTCCATATCACTTCAATCTCCGTGAGCCAGGTTCATCTAAAGGGATACCTTCCTTACAAAGAGGACACTCATTTTCTTCATAAGTTTTTATGCTAATTTTTATTGCAGAGAAAAAAGGATAAGCAAGTGAAGAAGAGTGTTCTCTTCTGTCAACTATTGCTGCAATGGCTTTTGGTTCTACCCCTTTCTCTTTAACAATATCAATTAATTCTAAAGTTGTTTTAGCAGTGGTTACAACATCCTCAACAATTATAACTTTATCATCTTTGATCAAATCAAAACCTCTTCGAAATTTAAGGCTTCCATCAACTCTCTCCGCAAAAATACCTCTAGCACCAACCAACCTTGCAAGTTCATAGGAGGCAAGAATACCTCCTATTGCCGCTCCTACTATAACAGTTGGGTTGAATTGTTTAACTTTTAAAGCAAGCTCATTCATCACTATATTATTAAGGTTAGGATATTGCTGCAGAAGTGCACACTGGAGGTATGTATCGGAATGCCTTCCAGAAGAAAGTTTATAGTGCCCCTTATTTAATACACCAATGTCTTGAAATAGAGCAAGTATCTCTTCTTCTTTCATTTTTCTTCTAAGCCTTTCCTAATTTCTTCTATGATTTTTATGACTTCTTCTTGCGGTGAAGCTGCTTTTGTGATTGGCCTTCCAACAACTATATAATCAGCTCCGCTTTT
>JAGPKI010000074.1 GCA_018054005.1 Caldisericia bacterium | reverse complement strand
CTTCAATATCAGGTATGATTTAATGATACAAGTAACGATTGATAGTTTTAGGTATTTTTAAAATAATGGTCGGGGAGAGAGGATTTGAACCTCCGACCTTGTGGTCCCAAACCACACGCTCTACCAAGCTGAGCCACTCCCCGATTATTTTCAATATAAAACACTAAACTATATTATTTAATTTTACACAAAAAACAAATTTATGAAAATAAAAATTATATCCTTCATATTATATAGAGGCAAAAAAGTATAATAAAATCACTTTTAACACTTCATGTTATTTCTGCCACAACACAAACATGAAAGTAATAACATTAATCCTTTTCTTGTGCCTCTTATATATCTAAATAATCTAAATTCAACCTCTTAACCAAATATAATTTTGGAGTTTTTGATTTTCAGAGGAAATAATAAATTTTATTTGAAAGATAAGATTTTTCAGTGGGTAAAATAATTGTGAACCTTAGGAATGATGGTTATTGTTTCGTCATGAGGGAGCATCTTCAAATGCTACCAAAGAAACTCCTTATCTCTCGTCGCTCTCATATTTTCTTTATGTTATTCTTAGCAATTACTTGAATCCTGAAAGCAACAAAAGTAGTATATGTTTCTAATAAATACATTTGGAGATAACGAAAGAATATAGGATTTCTGATAAATAAGTTGGTGAATGACTACCCCAGTCATATTGGAGAAAGTAAGTTACAAAAGTTTTCCTTTTCAAAAAATTTTAAAAAAGAGAGCAGCATACTATTAAATAGCACATTTTAGAACATCAAAAAGTTCAAAATTACAGTTATCGAGATGAATAAATAACACTGTTACTAAATATCATATATGCAAATCGATATGTTGCATTTTTATAAATATTTACTATTATTTAGGTCAGTCTTCGGGGCAGGGGGAAGTTCCTGACCGGCGGTTAAAGTCCGCGAGCGAAAGCTGATCTGGTGTAATTCCAGAACCGACGGTAAAGTCCGGAAGGGAGAAGGCTTAATAATTTATATGTCTTGAATCCCTAATTGCCCCTTGAAGGTTTAAAACTTTTAAGGGAGGTTTTTTTAAGGAATGACTTATTCAACAAAGAGGTTAACTTATCTTGCAGTTCTTGCAGCACTATCTTTGGTCTTAGAGCTTGTAATTCATTTTCCAATTATTCCAGCTGTACCATTTTTGCTTTATGCAGCTGGAGATTTACCAATGCTTTTTGCAAGTATCATTTTGGGACCACTTGAAGCTATCGTTATTACTGCTTCAACATCCGTTCTTTTTGCTCTTATAACAGGGGAGGGTGGACCATGGGGAATGTTAATGCATTTTATTGCTTCTGGAACATTTGTTCTTGTATTTTATCTTGTATTCAGGGGTACTTTATTCTCAAAAGAAAGAAAAGCATCAATGGTCAATTTACTCCTTGCTCTTTTGCTCGCTACAGTTGCAAGAGCAGCAATAATGGTTCCAGCGAATATTTTAATTACCCCAATATATATGAAGGTTCCAGTTGAACAAGTTAAAGGTTTACTTCTTCCGGCAATTGTTCCCTTTAATCTAATTTATGGTGGAATAAATACTGCAATATTCTTTGGTTTGTATGCTTCTCTAAAGAGTCATTTACCCAAGCTAAATCAGGAAAAATTTTTAAGAAACGCTAAATAAGCCCTATATGTTTCATAAACATCAGCTTTAGAGGAAACTTCATAGGGTGCATGCATGGAGAGGAGTGCAGGACCACAATCAAGGACTTCCATTCCTCTCTCTGCAAAGAATTTTGCAACAGTTCCTCCTCCACCTACATCCACTTTACCCAATTCAGCAGTTTGCCATTTAATACAGTTATCATTAAAAAGTTTTCTAATTTTTCCTACAAATTCAGCTGATGCGTCAGAAGAACCAGATTTTCCACCAACTCCTGTGAACTTATTTATAGTGACACCTTTATTGAAGTATGCACTATTTCTCGTTTCATATGCATCCTTGTAACGCGGATCAAAGGCAGCACTTACATCACCTGATAGACAGTTACTTTTCATAAATACTTTTGTAGTGGTAGTCTGAACGCCGTATGAAACTATCAAGTCTTCTATAAAATCTTCAATAATTCTTGATTTTGCACCGGTATTACCTTCAGAGCCAATTTCTTCCTTATCGAGCAGAACAACCATTGAGGATAGTTTGGAGGGATTATTTAATTCAGCTATTGCCCGAAGAGCGGTATATGCACAAACTCTATCATCCTGTCCATATGAAATAATCATACTTCTATCAAAACCGAGGTCCAAAGCATTTCCTTTTGGCACTATTTCTATTTCTGCACTTGATAGGTCTTCTTCGGTTATACCATATTTTTCGTTTAAGATTTTTAAAACATTTAGCTTTACTGCTTCCTTTTCACTGCAGTTAAATTCTAATGGTAGTCCGCCTACCAGTATATCAAGGTCCTCTCCCTTAAATATTTCTCCAATCTTTTTTTCTCTAAAGTCTCTTGATAAATGAGGAAGAAGATCAGTGATCACAAACACTGGGTCTTTATCATCTTCGCCTATTACAACATTAATTTTCGATCCATCACTTTTAACAATTTTGCCATGAATGGCTAATGGTATAGATAGCCATTGGTAAATTTTTATTCCACCATAATAGTGAGTATCAAGATAGGCAAAGCCTGAATCTTCATATAAAGGGTTCTGCTTCAAATCAAGCCTTGGAGAATCAATATGTGCAGCAACTATGTTTATACCATTATCAATGGGTTCAATGCCTGGGCTAAATGCAATTAAAACTTTACCTTTTATAAGCCTGAATAGTTTTTCTGTGAGAGTGCCTTTTTGTGAAGGTTCGTTAAATTCTTTAAACCCTCTATTTAATAGATAATTTTTTGAGAAGTTTGCAAACTCTCTTTCTGTTTTTCCATTATTTAGAGCAATTTTGTAATCTTCTGAGAATTTAGTAATGTCATGATCGTTATTTTGACACCAGACATTTTCACGCTTACATGTAAGCCTTTCTTTAATCTCTTCAAAAGAATTTTTGTCTTCCATCTTTTTACAACCTTTCTTAATATTTTCTTTTTAAGAATTTAATAAATTTTATATTTATAACCATTAGTATACAAAATTATATCTCCTTTTTCATAAGTGGTATAAAAATCAATTTCTTCTTCATTAAGTCTATTTATAACTGATAGTGCAGGGTGGTTGAATATCCATGGTGGACCACAGGTTATGATAGCAAATTCCGGAGTTACAACATCGAGAAATTCGAAAGTAGAAGAAGTTTTGCTTCCATGATGAGCAACTTTTAATATATCAGAGTCAAGCTCTTCTCCGTATTGCTTTACAAGCCATTTTTCAGCATCTTCTTCAATGTCCCCAGCAAACAGGATTGAAATTTGTTTGTAGGAAAGCTTTAAAGTGATTGATTTGCTATTTTCGTTAAACTTGGATATTAAGTCTTTATCACATGATGGAGAAAAGAATTCAATTTCAGTATTGCTACCTAATTTAAGTTTTCTATTGCCACATATATAGGTAATTTTAATCTTCTTCTGCAACTTTTTAAAAAGAGAGTCAAATGCTTCTTTATCTTGTGAGCTATATCCTGGTAGTATTAACTTTTCAACTCTTGGAATATGGTCTAAAACAGTTATAAGTCCCCCATAATGATCGTCATGATAGTGAGATAAAATTACAAAGTCGAGCTTGTTTATACCATTTCTCTTTAAGAGCGGAAGAACAACTCTTTCTCCATAATCATAAGAAGAGTATTCTTTTTTACCCCTTCCACCATCAATTAAAATGTTTAAACCGTCTGGTGTCTGAATAAACGCAGAGTCTCCTTCGCCTACATCTATGAATTGAATTTTTAGGTATTTTGATGAATTTTGAGGAGCAAACGAGAGAAACATCGGAATAATTACAATTATTGTAAGTATCTGGTTTACAAGCTTCTTTTTCTCTCCTTTTAAATAGAACCATGATAAACCAGTAAGTATAAATAGTGAGTAAAAAATAATAATACTATATAGGCTTATATCTGCCACATATTTATAGCTAAAACCAATGTTTGCTATTTTCTCAGAAATAAAGATAAAGAAATTCCAGAGAATAAGAATAATTTTTCCAAGGAATGTTAAATTTAAGAAACCAAATAATGCTACAAAAATACCATAAATATAAAATATAGGAAGAATGGGAAGTAGTATTATATTTGATATAATCGAAGCAATACTTAATATATTAAAATTATAAACTACTAAAGGGATTGTCGAGAATGATGCGAAAATAGTTTTGTAAATGGATTTAGCTGGGGCAACTATTAAAGCAAATGTCCCAATAAATGACAATTCAAAACCAATGTTTTTTAATAACCAGGGATTAATAAGAAGTAAGATTATTGAAGCCAGACAAAGCCCTAAAAATGGTTCACTAACTCTTTTAATTAGTGTAGCAATCAAGGCAAAAGAAAACATTATGTAAGCCCTTACTGCAGGAGGGTTAAAGCCTATCATAAGGAGGAAGACCGTCAATAATAGAATTACGAGTATCTCTCTTAAAGGGTTTTTAATTCCGAGGATTATAAATAGAAATAAAATGAATGCCCCTAATACACTAAAATGCATTCCAGAAATTGATAGAAAGTGTGCTATTCCAAGTTCAGAAAATCTTTCTCTATTGTAAAAATCGATATTATTTTCTCCCACAACAATTGCCTTTAAGAAAGAATTAAATGGTTTATTGCTCGATGCATTATTTAGATTATTTAAGAAAAAATTCCTTAAAGAATTTAAAAGTATCTGAATAGTTGACTTCGTAGACTTAACGCTTAATAGTCCATCTTCTTCGCAGGTAATTGCTCCACTGCAATCAATTTTAAGTAAATAGTCTTTTATAGATGAATTATCGGGATAAGTCTTTGTTATATCATCGGTTTTTCCTTTTAGTTTTACTATTGAACCTTTTTCTATCTTATTTAATAGTTTGTTCTCTTCTTTTTCTGAATTTTTTATTTTTACAGAGATATTTTTATTGTTTGTTTTGATTATGAATGATGCAATCTTATCCTTATTAACAGGATAATTTATAACTTTACCTGATAAAATAACATCTCTACCTGGCTTTGAAAAACCTTTTTCTATGAAAGGTTGCGTTAACATTGCATTCACAAAGCCTATAACAAAAATCATTAAAATAGCAAAAATTTGCTTATAAGGCAGTTTTTTAAATAAGAAAATTGTTAAGACAATTACGCAGCTTATGGGGATAAATATAAAAAAGCTTTGTGATAAAATAAATGTTAAAATTCCTAATACTAACGATAAAAGAAGAAGAGGAAGAGAACTATCTTTAATTGTATTGCTCAATCCACTGTGATTTTATCTTTTATCTTCTCAAAAGTTTTGTCTCCTATACCTGGTACCTCTTTTATATCTTCAATGGATACAAACGAACCATTTTCTTCTCTGTAATCAATTATTGCTTGAGCTTTTACATCTCCAATGCCATATAACTCCATCAATTCTGCTTTACTCGCCTTATTTATATTTATTAATCCCTCTTTGGTTTTTCCGCTTTGTGAAGTGCTTATGTTATTCGAAGGTGCATCTTCATAAGCTGAAGAGTTAACTAAAATTTTTTTAGGAATAGTTATAGATTCACCATCTTTTAGAGTTCTTGCAGGATTTATTGCATTTAAATCGCCATCTTCCGTTAAATCACCTGCAAGTTTAATAAGGTCAATTACTCTCGAGCCCTTTTTTAATTCATAAACTCCACTATTATTTATCTCACCTGTTATATAAACTTTTATATTTTCTACTTCTTCATCCAAAAACATTATTTCTTCATTGTTTGAACTCACTCCACCTTTGTTTGTAGCCTTACCAATGAAGAAACCACTTATGAAAACGACTATCAAAGCGATAATAAAAATAATTACATTTTTGTCTTTAACATCTAACATATTCTTGGATACTGTTCCCCTTCAAGCATCGAGAGTATCCTTTCACCTCCTATCTCTGTTTTTAGGTAGACTCCTGCTTCACCTTTTTTTGTAACTTCGCCAATAATTTCGCTGTGCGTGAGAGAAAGATTATTCTGCATAAATGAAAGTAGTTCATTTCCGGAGTCTTTTGATACAGCAGTAAGAAATGTTCCTTCACATGCGAAATATAGAGGATCAAGCCCCAATATATCCGTCAAAGATTTTACATCCTCTGAAATAGGGATTGATTTCTCGTTTATACTAATAATGCAATTTGAAGCTTTCGAAAATTCATTTAGAACAGTTGCAAGGCCTCCTCTTGTTATATCACGCATTGCAGATATATTGAAAGCTCTTTCAAAAATAGGTATTGTGTAATGATTCAATGGGTATAAGTCACTCTTAATATTTGCATAAAGATTAAATTCTCCTCTTGCTGCAATAATTGCTGCACCATGCATTCCTATTGGTGCCGATACAATCAAAACATCCCCTTCACTTAAGTTAGATTCAGAAATAATTTTAGGATATATTTTTATTCCGATTCCCGATGTATTAATAAAAATTTTGTCGCAACCACCCTTCGGGACAACTTTTGTGTCTCCTGTTACGATTTCTATTCCTGCAAATTCTTTTGCTTCTTTTATACTTTTAAGGATTCTTTCGAACTCAGAAAGAGGAAAGCCCTCTTCTATTATGAATGAAAGTGATAAAAAGAGAGGTTTTGCACCGGATACTGATAAGTCATTAACAGTTCCATAAATGCATAATTTACCAATATCTCCTCCAGGAAAAAATAAAGGATCTACAACAAAGCTATCAGTTGTAAAAGAGAGATCAGAATCTATTTTTGGAATTGTTGCAGAATCTTCAAGTGAGGTTTGACAGGATGATATATTTTTTAAGATTACATCATTAATAAGCTTGTGCATTTTTCTTCCGCCACTACCAGCGTCTATTGTTATTACTTCTTCATTCAAAGCTAAAACCTCCATATTTGTAGTATGCAGCGCAAGAACCTTCTTGTGATACCATACAAGGCCCATAAGGATTATCGGGATTGCATATTTTTCCAAAAAGATGACATTTGTAAGGCGGAATTTTACCAATTAATACTTCCCCGCACCTACAAGATTTATCGTTGGATATAATATAAAGCTTAGGCGGTAAAGAGAAAAAAGTTTCTGCGTCAAAAGCGCTAAATTCATCTTTAAGCTTTAAGGAGCTATCTTTTATTAAATCAATTCCTCTCCAAACAGAGCTTGTTGGTTCAAAATATGTATATATCAACTTTTTAGCTTTTTCGTTACCTTCTTTTTTTACGAATTTAGTATAGTTATTAATGATTTTTGGAGTTTTATCATTAATAAGCTTTTCTAAAATTGAAATTGAACTCATTATTTCATTAGGTTCAAAGCCAGAAATAACTCCGCTCTTATGGAACTCATCTGCAATAAATTCATATGGATCTTCACCTAAAATAACACTCACATGGCCCGGTAAAATGAATCCATTAATAGCTAATTCCTTAGAATTTAAGATATATCTTATTGCTGGGGTTAT
>JAGPKI010000073.1 GCA_018054005.1 Caldisericia bacterium | reverse complement strand
TATGCAAAAGCCCCAAGTAGGGATCAAGACCAGCAATAATTAAAGCTCTCTCCACTTTAGAATAGAGAATGCCATAACCATAATTCAGCATAGCATTGAAAGCATCTTTAGCAGGACGCGAACTTCTCCCCTCAAATTTATATGCATCAGGGATCAATTCTGCCAAAATGGAAAAATAATTCTTGGAAGCACCTCCTTCCCAACCCATAAAAGAACCGGAAAGTTCTTCCAATTTGCCTTCTGCCTGCATTATACAAATAGCAGCTTCCTGCATATTTTGCATCCGGGTTTCAAAATTACTTTTATCGCAATCACGCTTGGAAAGCAAACGCTGCACAAAACGGTATTGATTCATTATTTTTATGGCAATCCAATTTTTGATGAATTGTAAACCTATGTTATCAGAAAGCATTTCCAATTGCCTTCTTCTAATTAAAACAGTACTGCCAATTTTGGGAAACCAAATCCTGCCATAAGGAGAGCCATATTTATCCAGAAAAACAATATCAATATTATAATCCATCGCCAATTGAATGGCATCCGTGGTTATTATAGCCGCATTGGAAATAACAATGGAAGATATCTTTTCCGGAGAGAGCTTGGTTTTCTTATCCTCAATGCTCAATTCAAACATTTCATCTTTTTTGCGTAAGTAACTACCGTAGGTATTTAAGTGGACTTCCATAATCTAAAAACAATTTATTGATTCTTTCCCGAAAATATTTAGACCTAATTTGGAGTCATACTGTCCCCTAATTAGTTGAATACTCTTCTTATTTTTATCAAATTCAATAAGATTTTTTGTATCTGTTAAATAGATATTCAGCATATAATTAGAAAGCTGGCGTAAATTATCTTTAAGTTCAGCCTTTAAAGAATAAATATCTCCATCATATTTATTTAGCTTATCTATTAGCTCGTTATGTTTTTCCCAAAGAAAGCAAACTTTTTCAGACCAATCCCTATAATCTATCACTATACTAACTGTCTCCAATTCATTGTTTATAATCCTAATTTCATTCCCAAAATCATTCCATTGATGATCTTTTAATTTATTATAGGCGGTTTCCCAATAATTAACAGTGGAAAGATTCTTGAAATATTCATTACTTAAATCAAATATTTCCTTTTCACAATATATATCTTTTCTATTTAATATCTTAATTGTATTGTTCATCTTTATGTCGCCTTGTGATCTCTTACTATTACTAACATAAACTAAGTTATAATCTTTTTTATTATTGTCATAGCACATATCTATCAGATTAACTGTTCCAGAACAACTTCCGCTTTCATAATGTCTATTAGTTCTACCTGCTGTTTGAATAATATTGTCAAAAGGGGCAAGAAACCTGAAAATATAATCAACACTCATATCAACACCTGCTTCAATTAACTGTGTTGAAACTATAATATGAGGTTTGATCCCATCCCTTATATCTTTTATTCTTGCTTTTCTTTGATAGGGAATAACTAAGGTGGAAAGAAAACAGATATCAAAATTTTCCTTATTAAACCATTTTGCAAGTTCATAAGCCATTCTTCTAGTATTGGCAACAATTAAATAATATTTATCCGGTTGTTTTTTAATAAACTGCATCACATTATTAGTAAACTGGTCAAAATTGCATTCAATCGGTTTGTAAATTTTGTATCTATTTAACTTTCTGAAAGGTTCTTCTATTGCATTCTGATCACCAATTAAGCTAATAAACTCATTACCCCTAAAACAATCAGGCATTGTTGCTGAAGAAATAATAACATAGCTGCCTAAATATTTTGTTAAATGCAGAATAAACCATTTCACATATTCATATAAACCGGCATCAATAGATTGAACTTCATCAATTATGATAATAGACCTTGCGAGAGAAGCTAATTTGATGCTTTGTCTGGAATCTGAGATCGTTTCCAGCAGAGATACAAAAGTTGTTAGTATTATTTGACTATCCCAAAATGAACTTAATAATTGAATTTGATCCTGTTTATATTGTTCTTCCTCTTTTTCTTCAGAAGAAACTATGGGAGTAGACAGATGATGGTATTCCTGAAAGATATTCCAATTAATGTTATATTTAGCTAACTGCAAAATTTCTGTTATTTCATCTGAAACCTGATCTATTATAGATAAAAAAGGAAGACCATAGATAATTTTGAAATTCTGCTTTTTATCTTCCTGTATCCTATTCTGCATTATGATAGCTGCATTTAATAAAGACAAGGTTTTTCCAATACCGGTTGGAGCATAAATAGAATAAAGATGATGATCTAAGTTAACAGCAGTTGCATTAGTTTTAACTTTTAAAAAGAAATCATCCCGTAAAGAAGAAATAATTGGAGATGAAGGTTTTTTTGAATTATTCTTCTTGTTTGCCAAATGATCTTCTATAAAACTTGGATACAGGGAGTTTGAGAAAATTGTCTGATTTGTTTGTTCCATATCATAAGCTGAATTAAAAGAAGCACTGTACTTATCCGCTCTATTTAATGCCGAGAGGAGAAAGAAATATAACCAGCTGTAATAATCTGTTTCATTATTGTTTGCACCAAATTCATTTATAGTTAAGCAAGTAATAAGCTCATTTGGTATAATCCCTGTTTCTTGTGTTAATTCATTAAATTCCTTTATATCGGGTAAAGGGATATTTATATTTTCTGAAATGAAATGTATGATCTCTTGAGATTCTTTGTTGTTAATAATATCATTATACTGAGTTCTTAAAATTGATAATTTATTTGTATCTAAATTAAGTAGGTCTTTGTTTTTATGAAAGCTGGAATGATGGGAATGTATAATTCTATAAACAATATAGCTCGTTAATGAATTAAAACCAAGCTGTTCAGTTATATAAAAACCTAAAACTGCTCCTAATAATGAATGTTTTGTATAGCATAATTCATTTTGTTTGAGTGGCTCATTTAAGAGTTTCTTTTGGAAAAAAGAAGTTGCTTTACCTATATCATGTAAATAAGCAATAAGTTTAACAATATAATTGAGATTGTCTATACCTTTCAATAATTCTATATCCGATACAGAATTAATAATAGACATCATACCTGTGTAAACTTCATTTAGATGAAAAGTTAATTCTTTTTTAAGTCCTTTTTCAGGATCATAATGAGAATATATCATCTACACTAATCTGTTCCTTCAAATAAATAAACAAATTTGTTATCTTTAAAGCTGTAAAAATCACCGGAACAATTAATGGGTTCTGCCAAGGGATTATAAATAACTTGCTTATATTCTCTTATTGTTAAATCAGGATCTTTTAGGTAAGGAATATTATCGGTAATCATTTTAGTGTTAGCATCCCAATTAATGTCTTCTTTTACATAGTTTAAATCTATTACAGAAATAACTTCTGATTTGGTTATCTTGACTTTTTCTGTTTCAATTTCATCGGGTTCATTATCATATTCGGCAATACAAAAAGCACTACCAAAATAAATATTATACACACTTTTATGGGCTAAAACCTGTTGCTTAACTTCATTATATAACTTTTCATCATTATGAGAAAATAGAATTGAATAAGCAGGATCAATAAGTAATTCAGTATAGAGTTGGGTTCTATCTTTAATAGCAGCAGATTTCTTTTTATCTGAAAATAAGCTTATTGGTGTTATAAGTTCATTAGGTGCATTAATAGCATAGATAGCTTTTTGAATAGGGCTTCTTATTATAATTCCGAATTTTGCACTATCTCTTTTAATCTTATATCTATATTCAGATCGATTCCATCCCATAATTGCTCCAATAATTCCTTCAATTACTGTAAAAGTAGGTATATCATAAGATAACTTGGAAGCAGTCGTATAATTTACTTTAAAATGACCAATTTTGGCTTTTAGTGGTATCTGCAATATCTTCATATTATCATTTCGTCTTAAGAGTATAGTTCTTATAAGTTTCCAGATGATTAACTATTTCATCACGACTAATTAACTCTATTTTTTCAATAGTAATGCTATTTATTTTTTCTTTATCAGTGCTATCTATTTTTTCTTTATCAGTGCCATTTTCATTTATTTTATTGATCAATTCTTTCTCAATCACATCTGCATATACAGGATTGCATATATATCTTATTTGCTCAATATGGCCAGCATTGGAGTTTATCTGATTGATAAGGTTATCGTATTTTACATTTATGTCCTCATAGTTCTTTCCTTTAGGATTTTCAGCAGTTACATAATTGGAAGGGAGGAAGTAATAATCCGGATCTTTAAAAATAATTTCCAGCATTATCATTGGCTCTCTGTTAATCTTGGAATGAGTAATATCATTCTTTATGGAAAACCATTGAACTGCTTCAAAGACCTTAATATCTTCCTTGGTTAATTGTGAATCCCATTCTTGCAAAGAATAAGGATTGATTATAATGTCATAATGAATGTGATAATAATCACAGATATATTTTGTTCCCATTGAACCTGTTGCACTACTTTGAGTTCTTGTTGCCAGAACTGTAGTTATTTTTACAGGTATAATTTCCGGATAATTTAAAGACAAACCAAAGGTCTTTTGGATTGGTCCGCATATACTTTCTTTAATTGTTTCAGTTTTCCCTGGTTCTATATTTTCTTCTTCGTTATTATCTACTCCTGCCTGCTCAGAATTACCTTTTTTACTTTTTGTCTCTTTGATTTTTCCAGTTAATGTGGCACCAAAGAATTTAATATCAATAAACCGATTGATAAAAAACTGTGCCTTCTCCTTGTGGGAAAGCTTTTCTACTTCTTTAAGGGCATCTTTTATTAAATCATCCATCTGCTTAGCACTTCCATCTTTATTTAACTGTTGTTTTAGGAATACCGCTTCCGGTAATAGTTGATTTAAATAATCTCTGTCGTCTCTTTTAGAAGAGACATCTGTTACATATACATTGCTTTGATTATAAACTCTGGGTCTGTTTTCGCTGGCAGGATCACCATTGGGATTATTATTCCTACCTTCATAAGCGAAATAAATAGCAATTCTCTTTGTGTTATTCATTTTTTTCTCCTTATTTAATTATTTTCTTCTAAAATTTGTTGTTCTTCTTCTGACTCCGGTTCTTCTACCAATTGTTCTTCGTCTGCTTCAGTTCTAAACATAAATCCAGATACAAAGGGGAAAATATATTCATATCCTATAGCAGATATATCATCTTTATTACATTTGTCGGCAAAGAACGAAGCCAAAGCAATAGGTATTCTAACGAAGGGCTTATCTAAACAATTTTCTATAGTTAATGATTCTATAGAACGAGACAAGAGATAATCCATTTTCCGCATATTAGTAGAAATATTGGATAACCAATCATCAATAAAACTACCTTTATGCCTCCGAGCATAACGAACTTGATAAGCTAAATTGCCCATACAAAAAGTAAATATGTCTAATTCGTTTTTATACATATCGGAGTAATTTTCCCAGTAATTAAAGAATTGATCAGTTATAGAATCTAACTTTTTCATATATTCTACAAACTTTTCATTATTACTGGAGGTTTCTGGCATAGATATACCATGCCACTTTTTAAATTCTTCTTTTGTTTTTGAATAATCCATTTTTTCCTCCTTATTATTAATTGTTTTAGTTTTAAGCAAATACAGGTATAAGTCAAAACCTGTATTAAATGCTCGGAAAGGATATTCAATTATGTCATATTTTTCTATGATGCTTTGCATATACCTATTTAGAAGTTTGATAAAAGAATTGTAATTATAGCGAATTCCTGTGTACAAGGCGTTTTGAATGTCAAAATACTCATTATACCAATTATCAGATTGCTTAATTTCTTTAGCAGATTTATCTTTATTTACTACAATGTAATTAGATACTAATTTCTTAAGTTCTGATAATGGTTTGAAGGTATAATTATTAGTTTTGCATCTTGTTTGATGATCATCTTGGACATCTTTTGCTATTTGTATAAGTGAATTCAATCTGGAAGGAAAAACTTCTCTTATCTGATAATTTATATTGATTTTTCTTTGATTTGAGGAGTAATAAATAAAATCAAAACTCATTACATTTTTTTGTTGAGCAATTCTATCTTCAAGGTTACCTAAAATTATGTCCTTTCCAGTAACCTTATTTTTTTGCCCATCCATATTTTTCCTTTCTTCTAAATATGCTTTGATTGTTTTTTCATAAGCTGTATCAATCTCATTTTCACTCGGAGACAAAAACCTTGGAACTACGATATAACTAACGATATCAGTTTTATTACTCTTTTTAATTATGTTGAAAACGGTATTTGTTGACTGAGCAATAATTCTACTACCTAAATTTATATATTCTGCACATTCATTACATATAGCAGTATCTTTATAAGCATTTGCTATAGAAAATCCTCTGGCAAATATTGGCACACCATAGTTAAAGAACATAAATCTATCATCAAGATTTAGCAACCCTACAAGATCCTTTTGTTCGTGACAAAAAACACAATTTCCTTTGTGTCTTGATTCTTCCTTGGACTTAGAGTAATTTTTCTTACTTGTCATTTCTTTTATTTTATTCTTGAATTCCTCAATTTCATACACATAATGTCCATTATAAACAAGGGTAAGTAAATATTTAGTTTCTTTATCTAGTTTTTCTTTAAGAGCTGATAACTTTTGAATTATATCCTCTTTATTGTTAGTAAGAATTTCCTTAATAGGATGGTCAATTTCTACATTTATAAATTTGGTTTGGATAAGGTCACATATTTTTTCTGATTCTGCTTTATCCTTTTTCCGTTGAAAATCTTTTTTACTAACTATCTCATAATATAGTATATTAACTCCATTAGTATTTTTCTGATAAGCTCCATATTTGCTTAGATTGTTTGTATCAAGAGGAGCAATTTTAACTTCAATATTTGTATTGTTTTCTTTATCGTCTATATGTAACTCAATTACATTGTTAATCCTTGAATTCTTAACATTGTTTTCTAAAATAATCTGTTCCGGTGTTTTCCCTAACTTCTTACATTCCATTATCCCTATTTTTCTTAAACTTTCAAACATATTTTTCCTCCTTTCTTTTTCTTACAACACCAAAACCGCGAGCACTTTGTTTTCCGAGACCAAGGAATTCGGGGATCAGGAAATTGGTAGTGAAATCACCTGTAAAGCATTGCATTGGTTGATTGTGGAAATTTACTTCCAGGGGTTTAAACCAGCCATCTACATTTAGTTTATCCACTTCTGGAATCCAATAATCAAATGCCTTGGAAAGGGTTTTGAGGTTATTTTTCAGGATGGTTTTTAATCTTTGGCTACGCTGGAAAGTATTCAATTTATTATATTCCTGATAGTTTTCTTGGTTTAGTGCCATCCAGGGAGAAGCAAAAAAGTAAGGATAATAGTCCTCGGTTAAGCCAAAGTCCTCTTCTTTCAGGGAGATTTCTCTTTCGTTGGAAATGAGTGTCTTTCCGTTAATTTCCAGTTTATCCACTTCCAGAAAGACCTTTTTGATGATATCTATGCCTTCATTGATCGCCAGCAGAGCAGGATGTTTTTCAATTATTCTATATTGAATTTGGGGTGCCTTATAGTTATATCCCAAGCCAGGAAGGTGATTATGAAAAATATGATCTTCGGGAA
>JAGPKI010000072.1 GCA_018054005.1 Caldisericia bacterium | reverse complement strand
CTTCTGGTATGCAGGTTAGATTAGCTTTTTCTATTGCTATTATGGCTGATGCAGATGTATATATTTTAGATGAGGTATTAGCTGTAGGGGATATTGAATTTCAAAAGAAGTGTTTTAATATATTTAGAGAGTATAAAAAGAGAAAGAAGACAATTATATTAGTTACACATTCTTCTTCTTCTGTTAAAGATTTTTGTAATAGGGCTGCATTTCTTAAAGATGGAAGATTACATTTTTATGATTCTATTGATGGTGTAATTAAAGCATATGAGGTTGGGTAATTTGTTATGAGTTATTATTTCTCAATTGAAATTAGCTTTAAACTTCCATTTGTCGCATCAACTCTGTAAAGTTGGTATTGAGTAAGATTGTCAAAATAGTGACCATATAGCTTTGTAAAATTATCATCGTAGTTAAATAAATATAGTAAGTCATAGTTTTTTATTACATATGTTCCCCAATCTTCTGGAGAAATAATCATAGTCCAGGGATCATCAAGTTCAGGATAATAAGGTGTCGTTGATACTGAATAATCTCTTATCCATTCAATATTCGATGGATAAATATTATGCATTAGAATTAGTTTGTTTAGCCCTTGATCTCCTTGAGAGATAATGTAAATCTTTTCGTTTTTATACTCGGACCATTCTTTAATTTTTTCGAATGGTTTTCGCATTTCAATGCTACTCTGGACAGAATCTCTAGCAGAGAGTATGTTTAGTTTAATAAAAGGTTTTATATTGTTTATTAAATAATTGAAAAAAACAAACCAAATAAGCACATTAATTATTAAGCATAATTCTTTTATGAGATTTGTTTTTTGCGGAATTTTTTGTGGTTTTCCTTCAAAAAGAAGGAAGATTAATATCGAAAATAACAGTCCAATTATGTAGGATAGCATGTATCTATTGTAACTTGCTAATCTCAAGCCTTCATATTGTCCGAAAATAAATAAATAAGAATACAATAAGATTCCAAGATAAATAGCATTTCCAATTAAAATTAGAAAAAAGGTAAGTGCTAACCTTATTTTATCTCTTTTCTTTATGTATAAAGATGTTAGTATTAGTACTAAAACAATACACACATAAAAAATAATAATCTGAGCGAAGGTTAAATTAAGTGGATAGATAGCTTGATTTTTTAAAGAAGATAGAAAATTGTGTATGATATCCACTTGGAAAGGCTCGAGGCCTCTATCTTTAAGAATTGAAAAGAAAGAGTTGCCAGCAACTTGTAGAGTAGAAGTAATTCCTATCATATGAAGATGAATTCTCCATATGATTTGTATTAGAACTGTTACGAGAAGTGGACTAAGAAGAAACATTAGATTAAGGAATTTTCTTGGAGTATTTTTGTTTTTTAGAAAGGATTTAAGAAATTTTCTATTGAATATTAAAGCATCAGTAAAAATAATGGAAATGGTTATGATTGCGAATATAAGCCCCATATCTTTTGTTAGTGTTAACATAGAAGAAATTGCTGTGAGGGTTATTATATTCATTTTTAAATTATTACGATGATTATAATAATAAACCAAAATATTACAGCCTAATAATACTCCGAGAAGTGTGTCTACATAGAGAGAACTGAAGAAGTTTACAGATCCAAACATTGGAATAATTAAAGCTGCGACAAGGAATAAAAAATTTTTTAAATTAATCTTTTCTATGAAGGTTATGATTAAAGAGAAAAAGAAAGTATTTAAAGCGAGGTAAGAGGGGAATTCGACAAATTGTTTAAATGAGCGAGTAAAGAAATATTGTAACAGTGGCATCCCTGGAATATAAGATTCAATTAAGAGAGTTGAATCCTTGTGTGTTGCTAATGAATCTATGGAGAACATCCCTTTTACTACAGAACCCCAGTAACTAAATTCATCCCATTCGGAGAACATTCTATTATAATTTAGGAATAATGCAAACAAAATAAACATTAAAAAGATAGAAATCCCAAACCATAGAGAAATTTCTTTAATCTTATCTCTTTCATTCACTAATTTTCTAATAGAAAAGATTATAGAAAATACAGAAAACATTAAAATAATACAGTAACCAAAGAAAAGTGAACCTCTAAATCCTAAAACACCTGAAAAGAAAAGTATTAAGACTATTAAGGAAATGGCTAAAAAAAAAGTTTTTGTTATCTTCGTTTTTAATATTAATGCAAGAAAAGTAGAGATACTAACAATACAGAATAATGGTACAAGCAAGGGGTATATATCTCTGAGTAAATTCAGCATATTTTCATTCTCAAACAGATAAAAGTATGACAAATGTTAGTAGATAAACTTTCTGAAGTCAAGGTTATAATTCTTAGAAGTATAATTATTAAAGAATCATTTTATGTTATACTTTCAAAAAGAAAATCTTATGTTGTTATGAACAATAAACAATTCTATAGTAAAAAAAACTTGTTTCAGTTGTGATTCCAGTTTACAATGCGGTCACGACATTGAGAACTTGTATAGAGAATGTACTAAGTCAAACATATTAAGAAATAGAAATTATTCTTGTCAACGATGATTCTAAGGACGAGTCTGTTGAAATAATTAAGGAATACAAAGAGCACTTTCCTGATAAGATTGTATTTTTAACACAACCATATTCTGGTGTGGCAAGGGCGAGAAATTATGGTTTGAATGAGGCAAATGGATATTATATTGTATTTGTTGATAGCGATGATTATATAGATCCCTCTTATGTAAATACATTAGTTGAGGAATTAGATAGCAACAAGGCAGAGTGTGTTGTTAGTGGCTTCAGGCGTGTTTCTAAGACAGGGAAGGTTCTTTATACACGTAAGATCTCTCACCAGGAATGGGGTAAATATTCTACGATATTGATGTGTGGAAGAGCTTATAAGGTACTTTCTCTAAAGAGAAACAATATTATTAAATTTTTGGGAAATAGTGAGCATAACAATATATTAAAAATGGAGAAAAAAACAGTTAGAGAATGAAACTGGGAAAGATTCATTGATATGCTGGAAAATGTTGTGAGAAAGGATATACCTATTGTATATTATGACGAGGAAACTGAAGATTATTTCTATACTGAATATGTAAAAAAACTATCTATAAACATTTAAATCATTTTTCAGGACTATATCACACAGCTTATTTTTGTATCCTCTTCTTTATAAAAGGTAGATTTCATTAAACTAATTCTTTCCATATAATTCTTGTACTCAACTAATATACATTTTTTCTTCTTGATAAGTTCAAGATCTGAATCAACCATGATTTTAACCAAATCTTTAAACTTTGTCTTTGCTTCCCATCCTAATTGTTTTTTTGAACTTCTAAAAAGAAAGAACACTTAGAAAGTATAATTATAGAAGATGGTAGTATCTATAACAGACACTAAATCACCTATGGTAATTACAATCACACATCCCATTAACAGAGAAAGAGAGGCAACTACTCAAAAATCATTTTTCACTTAATAAGAATATCTTACTCGAAAATAGTTAAGTCATATTACCTAATATTATCTTTGCAATTCTCTTAACAATTTCTAAATTCTTTCTTAATACCTTTCTCATTAATCTAACTATACTAAAAGTATAGAAGACTTTAAAAACCTTAAACCATTTAACAAAAGTATAAAACTCAATAACATCTTCATAAGCACTCTGAATACTATTACT
This sequence comes from Caldisericia bacterium, assembly GCA_018054005.1. Taxonomy (GTDB): domain Bacteria; phylum Caldisericota; class Caldisericia; order UBA6126; family JAGPKI01; genus JAGPKI01. Next base: position 3,972 of record JAGPKI010000072.1, on the reverse strand, counting down.
CTTTCCACTCTCTTTTTTGGCATCCATTGTAATAGATTTATCATGAGCTCTAAATGTTGCTAATTCCTCATTTATAAAACCAATCTTAGGATACCTGAGAAAGCCTAATAACATTACAAACATGTCTGGACCAACGCCGTGGTAATAGTTACCACCTTTCTTCCACAGTCTACCTTGATATATACCATCAATGAGTTCCTCTCTCCTAAATAATACTGCAGAAGGAGATATTACCCCTCCCAATAGTAACAATTCACTTTGTATAATAAAATTTGAGAATATCCCAGTTTTATTAAAAAAGATACTCTTAGTTACCCTTCTATCTTTACCACTCTCAAAACAAATATTAGCATTTGTAATAACACAACTGACATCATCTTTCATTAAGGCTAAAGTCTTCTCAACAAATGTAGGCTCAATCCAGTCATCATCATATAGAATTTTCACATACTTTGTTTTTGAATGAAGCACACCATCTAACCAACAGAAGTGAGGTCCAAAATCTTCTTCCCTTCTTATATATGTTACATCAGTCTTATATTTTTTCATTACCTGTGGTGTATCATCAGTACTACCATGATCACATACGATAATATGACAAGGGTATGTTTGTGCCATAGCTGAAGCAATTGCCTCTTGAAGATAACCTGATCTATTGAATGTTGGTATCATTATTGTTACTTCAGAATCTTCTTTTTTAACAAGTTTCTTTTTCATCTAAAATCTTTTTTAATTTACCAATGTTTGCAACTAAAGAATCTTTTCCTCCCATATCCTTTATTCTTAATTTCTTTTCAGTTAAACTTTGTACAAAATCTCTAATCTTTGTACCCTTTCCTGAAGCTATATTAAAAGTACCAACTGTTTTTTTCCCCATCAAGGATATTATAATGTCAGCAACATCTTCTGCATTTAAGAAATCTCTAACACTTTCAGCACCATATAGCTCAAACTCTTTACTTAAATCTTCTGTTTCCAATCTCCTTTTAATATTTGGATATAAAAATGGAGGCTTTTGTGTCTTATGATACATACTAAAAATCCTCCCTATACACAAATTCGAATGGTTTTTTTTCGCTAATACCTCTCCTGCATACTTCGTAAGACCATACTCAGAAATAGGCTCTATCTCACCATCCTCTGAAATAGGTTTTGAACTAGATTTATATACATGTGAGGTACTAGCATAGAACATCCAAGTGAAAGGAGATTCCGAATTTAAGACTTTTGCTAAATTTCTAGTTCCTACACTATTTACTTCAAAAGCTTTTATTAATGATTCTTCCACCTCAGAAGGAGGCACAATTGCTGCGAGGTGAATAACTGATTCAAATTTGTCTAATTTTATCCATTTCTCTATCTCTGCAATATTTCTTATATCTCCCTCGAAACTACTGGTGGAATATTTTTGTTCGTGTAATTTCTGTTCCAATATTGTTCCCAATACTCCTGAGGCACCTGTAATTCCAATCTTCATAATTGCCATTTTATCAAGTCAGTTAATCTTTTAATCTCTTCCTCTGTCATTTCGGGATTATTCCCAAAATAGAAACCATTTTGAGCTATATTTTCAGAATTCGGAACTTCTGTAGCAAAGTATTTTTTATCTTTCATAAAAGGCTGTTTTGAAATATCTCCTGCTATAATTGGTCTAATCTCAATATTATTTTCGATAAACCTTTGTTTATATTCTTCAAAGAGTGATCTATTTTTAAAAATCAACGGCATCCCAAAATTAGAAATAATATCCATTCCCTCAAGTTTCAATGGAATTAAATCTTTGTTTTCTTTTAGAGCTGCAAAAAACTTTTTAAAATTCTCTTCTCTTTTTGAGACAATTTCATCCCAATATTGAATCTGAATATTACCAATAAAACCATTAATCTCCGTAGGTCTGAAATTGAAAGCAAGGTTATAGAAAGTATAAATATCATAGAAGTCATTAACATTGTTCTCATCTCTCATCTTTTGTTTGAAAGTTTCTGAGTTATTCCTAGTCCAACCATGAGATCTAGATGTTTTTAGGTTTTCATACAGCTCTTCATCATCTGTGCATATCATCCCTCCTTCTATTGTTGAAAGATGATGTCCTACAAAAAAAGAAAATGTCGATGCCAAACCATAATTTCCAAGCATTTCCCCTTTATATTTTGATCCTAATGATTCACAATTATCTTCGATGAAAACGATATCCTTCGAATTACAGAATTCTCTAATAAGATCTATATCGGAACAAAATCCTAAAGCATTTGTCAAAAATAGACCTTTTGCATCTGGATGTTTTTCATATGCACTTTTTAATATCGTACTTGACACATTTAAAGTTTCTAATTCAACATCCAAGAATACTGGAACTAATCCTAATTGAATAAGGGGCATAACATTAGTTGGCCATGTTAAGTTGGATACAAAAACCTTGTCTCCTTTATGGAATATTCCCATATTCAATAGACTTTGTATTAAGAGCATGTTGGCACAACTTCCATTGCAAACATAAACAGAGTATTTCCTTCCTTGTTTTTTGGAGAAATTCTGTTCAAATTTCTCGCATTCTGTTTTCATACTTAAAATCTTTGCATCCATAATGAAATCACAAAGCTTTCTTTTAGTATCTTCTTCGTTGTAGAAGGTAGACTTGATTAAACTGATTCTTTCCATATAATTCTTGTACTCAACTAATATACAATTTTTTTCTTCTTGATAAGTTCAAGATCTGAATCAACCATGATTTTAACCAAATCTTTAAACTTTGTCTTTGCTTCCCATCCTAATTGTTTTTTTGCCTTTGAAGCATCTCCTAATAAAAAATCAACCTCAGTGGGTCTGAAATATACTGGATCAATCTCAATAATAACTTTTCCTGTCTTCTTCTCAACTCCCTTTTCATGAACTCCCTCGCCTTCCCATTTTATTTCCATATCTAAAACTTTACAAGCCTCCTCCACAAATTCTCTTACCGTATGGGTCTCTCCTGTTGCAACAACATAGTCATCTGGTTTCTCTTGTTGTAGCATTAACCACATACTCTCGACATATTCTTTTGCATAACCCCAGTCTCTCTTTGAATCCATATTTCCTAAGTAAAGTTTTTCCTGTTTTCCGAGCTTAATATTGCATAATGCCATTGTAATTTTTCTTGTTACAAAAGTCTGACCCCTCCTTGGAGATTCGTGATTAAAAAGGATACCATTACAAGCAAACATGTTATATGCCTCTCTGTAGTTCTTTACTATCCAATATGCATACATTTTAGCAACTGCATATGGACTTCTAGGATAAAAAGGTGTCTTTTCTGTTTGTGGAGTCTCTTGTACCAATCCGTATAATTCAGAGGTTGAAGCTTGGTATAACTTAATCTTCTCTGTAAGATCTAAAAGTTTTACTGCTTCAAGAATTCTTAATACTCCTAATCCATCAGCATTAGCAGTATACTCAGGGGTTTCAAAACTGACTTTTACATGACTTTGTGCTGCAAGATTATATATTTCATCTGGTTGAATCTCTTTTATTAATCTGATAATACTAGTTCCATCTGTAAGATCTCCGTAATGTAACTTAAAACCATTCGCTTCATGCATATCCTTATACAAATGATCTATTCTCCAAGTATTAAAACTACTTGATCTTCTCAATATTCCGTGTACTTCATATCCTTTCTCTAACAAGAATTCCGCTAAATATGAACCATCTTGACCAGTGATACCCGTAATGAGTGCTTTAGGTTTATTCTTCATCAATTTCTCTCTTAAATATTATTGGAAAATATTACCATAAAAATATTTACTTTTCACTAGACAAATAAATACTGTATAATCTTAACATATGGAACTAAATAAATCCCAAGTCTATATCACAATCCCTCTCTACAATGATTCTAAAATGATATTAAAAGTAATTAAATCTCTTAATGATAAAGGATATAACAATATTGTAGTAGTAGATGATGGTAGTAGTGATAATGGATATGAATTA
>JAGPKI010000071.1 GCA_018054005.1 Caldisericia bacterium | reverse complement strand
GAGGAAAGAGCTTTAAAAATTTTTGCAGTTTTTCTATATGTTTTCATTTTTATACCGTATACTTTATTATAACCTATTTTTTAAATAGAATAGATATATTAAAGAACGAATAAAAAAATTACTTTTTATGGTTTCAAGAATTAGCTTTAGAGATAAATCCTAATTTAATAAGTATTTAGTGATCAAAAAGGAGGCTTTGGAATGGAATTTCGCATGAAACAAAATTTTTTGTATCTAATAGTTGTTTTAATTGTAATTCTTCTTCTAACCTCAATGTTGTTTTACAATTTAGAGAAACCTTTAAAACGGGTAAATGATACTTCCTCTTTGTTTGTAAAAATGGATTCCTATCAAAAAGGAATTAATCAACCTGTCAACGGATGGCAATTTACCTGGAAAGAAGGTTATGATAAAGATATAGGTGTTTATTCAAATCTATCAGTAGATGATGAAGGAAATTGCTATTTTTGCGGTTGGAATAACTATCTTTATGCAGTATCATCTAAAGGAATTTTGAAGTGGAATAAAAAGGCATTTATTTCTACAGTTGAAGCGACTAAAGATGGTTTTATAATTACAGACAAAAGTTTATTTGATAATGATGGCAGCCTATTGCGAAAACTAAATGGAATGTCGTTCACTCTGGGTAATGATGGACTACTCTATGGTGTTGATTTAAAATTTAATCTTCTGCAATTGACAGGTGATTTGTTTGCTAAGAAGTCCGAAGCTCTCTTACCTAAGGCAGTTTATTTAATCGCAGTTGATAAAAATAATAATAAAAAAATAAGTTACAAAATTCCAGAACAATTAATGGTATCTTCATTTCGTAATAGAGTTTTTTTCGATACAAACTCTAATATCTATTATCTACTGTCTGATTTTAAAGAATCCGAAGAGCGTTATTATCTCTTCTCTTTGAATTCTCAAGGTTCGCTACGCTGGTATAAAAAATTACCTGATAATGTAATTATTGATTTTACTCCCAATGGTGCAACAATTTCTAATACTATATTAATTGCCTACGATGAAGCTAACAATTCTGATGACTATGGAGCATTATGGGAAGAAAGAAGAAATAAACCAAAACATTTAATAGCGTTATCCACTTCTACTGGCGAAGAATTGTGGAATTACGACATTTCTGATTGGGGTTATTTGAATACTTCTTATGCAGTTGGGACCGATTATAGATTTTATTTTGCCTTCTCGGCTGAAAAGGAAACCATTCTCCATGCTTTTTCAGAAAGTGGTAAACTTTTATGGAGGCGAAATATAGTCTGTGGCGAGTGCACCCCTCCTATTGTGGATTCAGATAACCACGTGTATATTGGGGTAGGTTCTGGCGGAGAATTCGAGAGATACCTCTATTCATTTTATCCTGATGGAAAAACTAAGTGGAAACTTAAACAGCCTAATGCTCATGCTGCATTTGATCATTCGCTTGTATTAGGACCCAATCAAACCATTTATTACTGCACCGAAAATCAAAATATTATTTATACTGTAAAAGAAAAAAGCAAATAATAGAAATTACAGAATATAAGATGCTAATTTAAAGAAAGGAATATTAATATTATGAAGCAGACTAAAGATAAATTTAAAGCAGTGGTTTTTGATCTTGATGGAACATTACTGAATACGCTAACTGACCTTGCTAATTCTATGAATAATGTAATAGTTAGGTTTGGCTTTTCTCCGCATCCTGTAAGCGATTACAAGTATTTAGCAGGAGGTGGCGTGGAAGAACTCGTAATTAAAGCTCTTCCAGATGATGTAAAAGATGAAAATTTAATTAAAAAATTGGTTAATGAATTACTTAGAGAGTATGAAAAACATTGTTTTGATACAACTCACCCTTATGACAATATTCCTGAATTACTTGATAAGCTTATGGAGAAAGGTATTAGGATGGCAGTTTTTTCCAATAAGCAAGACAAATTCACAAAAATAATGGTGAGTAAGCTTTTACCAAAAGCAAAATTTGAAGTTGTACTTGGAGCAAGAGATAATGTTCCTAAAAAACCAGATCCAACTTCTGTATTTGAGATAGCAAACACTATGAAACTTTCAACTGAAGAATTTATTTATCTTGGCGATAGTGGCATTGATATGAAAACTGCTTTGGCAGCTGGGATGTATCCAGTTGGAGCTTTATGGGGTTTTCGTACAAAAGAAGAGCTTTTAGAAGCAGGCGCAAAAGCTTTAATTCAGGACCCTCTGGAGTTATTAAACTTCTTTTAATTATCCATTTTGTTTTTATTAGGATTAAACCTTATAATAGTTTTATTAAATTTTAATGGAGAATTTATGAGTTATGAATAGAGACGAAGCTTTAGAATTGCTTAAGCAAAATGTAAAGAGCGAAAATCTACTTAAACATATGTTTGCAACTGAAGCCTGCATGAAGAGATTAGCTAAAGAATTTGGAGAAGATGAAGATAAGTGGGCTCTTGCTGGACTAATGCATGATATAGACTATGAGCTTATAGGTGATGATTTCTCAAAGCATGGTTTAGTTGGTGGAGATATTTTAGAGAAAAATGGAATAGATAATGAGATTATTGATGCTGTAAGAGCTCATCCTGGCAATTCAGCGAGAGTTACGAAAATTGCTAAAGCTCTTTATGCAGTTGATCCACTAACTGGCTTAATTGTGGCGGCGACACTTATGCACCCGGAAAAATCTCTTAAAGCAGTTGATACTAATTTTGTTATTAATAGATTTAAAGAGAAAAGATTTGCAAAGGGTGCAAATCGTGAACAAATAAAAAGTTGTGAGGAATTAGAGCTTGATTTAGAAAAGTTTATATCAATATGTCTCGAAGCTATGAGGGGTATTAGCAATGAGCTTGGTTTGTAATATTTTAAATTCTTTCTTTAAAGTTTAAATATAATTTTTATAGAGGAGGTTTTTTGTGGTTAAAACAGCTAAGAATTTAGCAATAGCTTTTATTGGTGAGAGTCAGGCAAGGAATAGGTATACCTTTTATTCTAAAGTCGCAAGAGAAGAAGGCTTTGAGCAAATTGCTGAAATTTTTACTATTACTGCTGACAATGAAAAAGAGCATGCAAAATGGGATTTTAAAATGCTTAAAGAGGTGCTAAGTAAAACTGGAGAGAATCTTCCTGAACTCACAGTAGAAGCATCTGTTCCACTCGTTCTTGGTAGCACTGCTGAAAATTTAAAAGCAGCAATTGCTGGCGAACACTATGAAAATACCACAATGTATCCAGAATTTGCTGATATTGCGGAGAGCGAGGGTTTTCCAGAGATTGCAAGAAGGCTTCGTTCTATTGGAAAAGCTGAAGCTCACCATGAAGAAAGATATGGAAAAATCCTTAAAGAGGTAGAAGCAGGAACTGTCTTTAAGAAAAATAATGAAATTTTCTGGGTTTGCAGGGAATGTGGTTATGTTCACTTTGGTAAAGAACCACCAGAAAAGTGTCCATCCTGCGATCACTCTAAGAGTTTCTATCAAGTCAAGTGCGAAGAGTACTAAATTAATGAATTTTAATTGGTTAGAGCTACTAATAAATGTTCCTGCTGTACTCATAGCTATTACTGTTCATGAATTCTTTCATGCCTACGCAGCTGTTAAAATGGGAGATAGAACCCCAGAATTGCATGGGAGACTTTCATTAAATCCATTAAATCATCTTGATCCGATTGGCACTATTATGCTTATTTTATTTAGATTTGGATGGGCAAAGCCAGTACCAATAAATCCATATAATTTTAAGGATTATAAAAAAGGTACTGTGATAGTCTCTCTCGCAGGACCACTATCTAATTTAGGGCTCGCATTCGTTTCATCTCTTCTGAGAAGATTGATTGTCCCATTTGGATTAGGTTATTTAGATTTATTTATTCAAACATTAATATTTATTAATATAGCATTAGCAATATTTAACTTAATTCCTATACCACCCCTTGATGGTTCAAGGCTTTTGATTTTAGTGACTCCGCCCAAATATGAATATATATTAAGTTGGCTCGAAAGATTTGGCTTTATGATCATCATAATTATTATTGCTTTTACTCCATTAATTGATTTAGTAGTTGGACCAATAACAATGTTCTTTTTTAATTTGTTTCTTTAAAGAGTTTAAGGTGTATGTTTTATTGGTTTGCATGGATAATTTTAAGGATTTTTCTTCACTTAAGGTGTGATTATAAAATTATAGGTTTAGAAAATATTCCTAAAACTGGTGGAGCTATAATTCTTTCAAACCATAGAAGTTATGCAGATCCTTTTACGGTTGGTTGTGCGATACATTACAGAAGAACTTATTTTTTTGCCAAAGAAGAATTATTTAATATTCCTATTTTTGGTTCAATAATAAGAGCTTTAGGGGCTTTTCCTGCTAAAAGAAATGTCTTGGATAGAAAGAGCTTAAATCATTCTATTGACTTATTAAAGGGTGGCAAACTTCTCCTCATTTTTGGTGAAGGAACAAGGAATCTCAAGAAAGAGCTACTTCCATTAAAAGCAGGTTTTGCTTTTCTTTCTATAAAAGCAAAAGTGCCAGTTATTCCTGTTTATATCACTGAAACAGAGGAAATATTAACATTAAAGAAATTTAGACCTAAAGTCACTGTTAAGTTTGGGAAGCCGATTTTTTGTAATAGTATTAAAGAATTTGTAGTTAAAGCCACTCAAGCTTTAGAGAACCTTTCTTGACTATGAGGGTATAATATTTATGAATGATTTATATTATATTAGATTTAAAAAATTTATTAGGGGGATATGAGTAAATTAGTTGAAGAAAAAGAATCTCAAAAATTAGATTTTGAAGTTGAAAAATTTCTCAATATTTTCCCTGAGGATTTAAAAGAATCACTCATAAAACTTGATAATTTTTCTGATCTTATTGAAGTTGTTTTGGACCTTGGTAAAAAGCCTGAAGCAAGATTTCTTAATTATATGGAATATTTAAGAGAAACGCCTGTAACTCGAGAAGATATTGATATTGTTACTAAGTCTATTGGAGAATTTGATAGAGATAATAGAGCTGGAATTGAAAGAACACTCCACAGGATTTCAGCAATAAGGAACAGAAAAGGTGAAATAGTTGGTTTAACCTGCCGTATTGGAAGAGCAGTTTTTGGGATAATTGACATAGTTAAAGATTTATTTGAATCAGGTAAAAGCATTCTCTTACTTGGAAAACCAGGAGTTGGTAAGACAACATTACTTAGAGAAGCTGCAAGAATATTAAGCGTAGAACTTAAAAAGAGAGTTGTAGTAGTTGATACATCAAATGAGATTGCAGGAGATGGTGATATACCTCACTCTGGTATTGGTTTAGCAAGAAGAATGCAAGTTCCTTACAACAAAGAACAGTATCAGGTAATGATCGAAGCTGTAGAAAATCATATGCCAGAGGTAATTATAATTGACGAAATAGGAACCGAACAAGAAGCTGCAGCATGCAGAACCATTGCAGAGAGAGGTGTTCAGCTCATAGCTACTGCTCATGGTAATACTCTTGATAATATAATATTTAATCCTACATTAAGTGACCTCGTTGGAGGCATTACAAGTGTAATACTTAGCGACGAAGAAGCATCAAGGAGAGGGACTCAGAAGACTGTTCTTGAAAGAACCTCATCTCCAACCTTTGATATCTTAATAGAAATACATGGTAGAGACGAATATGCAATATATAAAGATGTATCCAAAACTGTTGACAGATATTTGAGAGGTTTTCCAATTTCTCCTGAATGGAGAAATAAGAGAGAAGATGGTTCTACTGAAATAAAGAAAGCAGATTTAGCCGAAAAAGGCGGAGATTTTGAAGAGGAATATTTTGAGGAAGAAGATTTTCAAGTTGAAGAAGAAGAAATTAATACTCCTCCCCTGAAAATTTATCCTTTTGGCATAAGTGTGAGTTATTTAAATAGGGCAATACACTCTGCACATATTAATTATAAAGTTGTAAAGAAACTAACAGAAGCTACTACAGTTTTTACTACAGAGGTTTATAGGCGAAAAAATCCTGAAGCTTTAAGAGTTGCTGAAGATATAGGAATTCCGATTTATTCAATTCCTGAGAATACTCTTCATGAAATTAAAAAGTTCATAGAAAAGATGAAAAAACAAAATTCTATTTCTTTTACTGATTTAGAACATATAGAGAAGATGATTGAGAATGTATTATATACCAAAACCCCATTAAATTTACCGCCAACAGATGCAAAAATTAGAAAGATTGAACATCAAATCGCTCGAAGATATGGGTTAAATTCTGAAAGTTTTGGAGATGAACCTCGAAGGTTTGTTGTTGTTTACCCAAATGAAGAAAAGGAGGAATAATTTATGAATAAGATTTTAAAAAAAGCTATTTTAATCACTATATCCCTATTGATTATTTTTCAGGGATTATTTTTAGAAGGTTGTAGTAAAGTTAAGGAGAGTGAAACTGTTTTAGTTGGAGTGGTGACAGATGTTGAAAAACAAAAACCAGTATATGGTGTAAAGATTGACCTTAAAAGTACTACTTCGGATAAAACCTATACAGGGAAAACTGATGGTGAAGGAAAATACCAGATTTACTGCAAAGAAGGTTATTATACATTAAAGGCAACTAAATCTGGTTATAGTGACTATGAGAAAAATGTAATTCTCAATAAAGGCAGAAACCAGGAGGATTTTTATATATCAGAAATTGTTCCCAAGCCCTGTTCTCTTAATGGTAGCGTAGTTAGTGATGCAGACCAAAAACCAATTGATGGTGCAACAGTACAAATTGGAAGCAATATCGTTAAAACTGACAAAAGTGGAAAATTTAAAATGGAGAAATTACCTATTGGAGAATTCAGCACCTGGGTTACTGCAGTGGGTTATGAACCATTGAATACAACAGTTAAATTGACAAGGGGAATAAATGCAACCACTTTTAAGCTGAAACCACTTGGTAAAACAAGTAGCACTCAAACAACTGAAGCCAAGAGAAATGTAGAATATGCAATTTCTCCCTCTTACTTAGAAGATTATAAAGCTCATAGTATAAGAATAATCTATCCTGAAAATGAAAAACATGAATATTGGTTAGTATCAATGGACAGATACACGAAACACTTGATATATGATGAATATGTCGAAAAAGGTGAAATCTTATATTTTGGCAATGAGATTTATAGAAAAGTTGGGAATGACTGGAAAGTTGCAGATTTTGCCACTGTACCCTCTCAACCTGATACACCAATACAGATGGATCTACAGAATGTTCTTTACTTCTTTAACTTTGAAGACCCTGATGTTGAAATCAAGGAAATTGGGAAAGAAAAAATGAATGGATATAATACAAGGAAATTTACAATAAAGTCCAAAACAAATGCTCCTAAAGAAAAAACTATTGATGTAACAATATGGATTATTGATTCTCTTGATGATCTTAAACTAAATAGGGTAATAACAAGAATAAAAGGCAAAAATGCTTATGATATTGAAAGTAATAGCTGGGCTCAAATTGATGTAAATTTCACAGACATAGGGGCAGGAAATGTTCTTAAAAAGCCAGCAAATATAAAACAATAGACTACTTTATCACGTAGAACGTCAAAGTTTCTTGTATTATCAGTTTGTTTATTATTAACCCTTACAAATAAAAAGTAAAGG
>JAGPKI010000070.1 GCA_018054005.1 Caldisericia bacterium | reverse complement strand
GAAGGAGGCACTACCAATGAAAATTGAGGAAACTAGTATTGAAGGTCTATTTATCCTAAAAGATTTACCAAGTTTTAAAGATATAAGAGGAAAATTGTTTAAACCCTACAGCAGTTCTTTTTTTGCTTATGAAAAGAACTTAAATAGTGAGATGAAAGAGCTATGGTTTACTTTTTCTAAAAGAGATGTTATAAGGGGAATGCATTTACAAATTGGAGAATTTGCATGTGAAAAAATTGTGTCTGTTATAAAAGGTAAATTACAAGACGTAATTATAGATTTGAGAAAAGATTCGAAAACCTTTAGACAAGTCTTTGAATTAGTGATCGAAGAACAAGATAACAAAGCTATTTATATTCCAAAAGGTTGTGCTCATGGATTTAAAAGTTTAGAAGATGAGACAATTATTTGTTATCTTACTACCAAAGTTTATGATTCTAAGCATGATTCAGGTATTCGATATGATAGTTTTGGATATGATTGGCAATTAAAAAATCCTATTGTCTCAGATAAAGATAAAAAATTAATTGTTTTTGATGAATTTAAAAGTCCGTTTTAGGAGAGAAAAAAGGTGTTTTATAATTTCTTTAAAAACAAAAAAATATTGTTAACAGGACATACTGGTTTTAAGGGGAGTTGGCTAACTGCATGGTTATTAAAATTAGGTGCAGAAGTTTGTGGCTTCGCTTTAGAACCTAATACTAATCCAAGTATGTTTCGGATTTTAAAATTAGAAAACAAAATTAAGCACAATATAGGAGATATTAGAAACTCCTTAGAAATAGAAAAAGTCGTTGATGAGTTTCAACCAGAGATAGTTTTTCATTTAGCAGCTCAACCGCTAGTTAGGGTATCGTATGAAGAGCCGAAATTAACTTATGAAACAAATGTAATTGGGACACTTAATCTTTTTGAAGCAGTAAGAAAAGTTGAAAGTGTAAAAACTATAATAAATGTAACAACGGACAAATGCTATGAAAACAAAGAATGGGTATGGGGGTATAGGGAAGATGAACCCATGGGAGGCTATGATCCTTACTCTTCAAGTAAAGGTTGTGTAGAACTTTTAAGTTCTTCCTATAGAAGAAGTTTTTTTGAAAAAAGAAATATAAATTTATCAACTGCAAGAGCGGGAAATGTCATTGGTGGGGGAGATTGGGCGAAAGATCGATTGATACCTGATGTAGTAAGAGCACTCTCCAAAAATCAAGAAATAAAAATTAGAAATCCTAGGGCTATAAGGCCATGGCAGCATGTTCTTGAACCTCTATATGGCTATCTTTTGTTAGCAAAAGAAACATATGAAAACAATCAATTTGTAGGTGCATGGAATTTTGGGCCTTACGATTCAGACATTTTAACAGTTGAAGAAGTGGTGAAGTTAGCAATCAAAAAATGGGGAAAAGGAAGTTATATCGAAGAAAAAAGTGTCGAAGAGCCTCATGAAGCAATGATGTTGAAGCTGGATATCAGTAAAGCGAGATACTATTTAAAATGGGAACCTACTTATACCTCTACACAAGCAATAGAAAAAACAATAGAGTGGTATAAAAATTATTTTGAAAGCACGTCAGATATGTTTGGGTATACGCAAAAACAAATAGGGGAATTTGAAAATGAGATTGAGGTGAAAAAATGGAAGAAGATTTAAGATATCAAATATTAGAGTTAACAAGAAAATATATTAGAGAAAAACAAAAAGAAGAGTTCTTGCCTGGAATAACACCGATACCCTTTGCGAGAAGAGTTTTTGATGAGAACGAATATGTAAATTTAGTAGATAGCTCTTTAGATGGATGGCTAACAGCGGGAAGATATGAAGAGGAATTTGAACTCAAGTTCGCTAATTTTTTTGGAGTAAAAAGTTGTTCTTTAGTTAATTCAGGTTCTTCCGCTAATTTAATTGCTTTAAGTACTCTTACTTCAAAAAAACTTGGGGAAAGACGCATAAAAAAAGGAGACGAAGTTATAACAGTTGCTGCAGGATTTCCCACAACTGTTAATCCGATTGTACAAATAGGAGCCGTTCCCGTATTTTTAGATATAGAATTGGGAACATATAATATTAAAGTTGAAGATTTAGAAAAAGCCTATACAGAAAAAACGAAGGCAGTAATGCTGGCTCACACTTTAGGGAATCCTTTTAATTTAAAAGTTGTAAAAGAGTTTACTGATAGGCATAATCTGTGGCTCATAGAAGATACATGTGATGCGTTGGGTTCAAAATACAATGGACAGTTAGTTGGGACATTTGGAGATATAGCAACTGTGAGTTTCTATCCTGCTCATCATATAACGATGGGGGAGGGAGGCGCAGTTTTAACTAACAGTTTAAAACTCGAACGTATAATAAGATCTTTTAGGGATTGGGGAAGGGATTGTTATTGTAAACCCGGAATGAGCAACACTTGTGGCATGAGATTTAATCAACAATTTGGGACTCTGCCTTTTGGTTATGATCACAAATATGTTTATTCTCATATTGGTTATAATTTGAAAATAACTGACATGCAAGCTGCTGTAGGAGTTGCCCAATTAGAAAAATTAGAAGGGTTCATCGAAAAAAGGAAGTATAACTTTAAAAGATTAAAAGAAGGTCTAGAAGAATTCGAAAATGATTTAATTTTACCAAAAGCTACAGAAAATAGCGATCCTTCTTGGTTTGGTTTTCCAATAACTATTAAAGAAGATTCAAAAATAAAAAGATACGACCTCGTAAATTATTTAGAAAAGAATAAAATAATGACAAGAATGTTATTTGGAGGAAATTTAACCAGGCAACCTGCTTATGAAGATGTTGAATACAGAGTAGTAGGAGATTTAAAGAACACCGATTTAGTAATGAATAACACCTTCTTCATTGGAGTGTATCCGGGAATAACTGATGAGATGATAGATTATATGTTACAAGTATTTAAGAACTTCTTTTCCGAAATGGTGGATAAGGCATGATAGTTAGTTCAAAGTGCACAGTAAAGGGTTTAAAAGAAATAAATGAAACATTAAAACTGATAACTTTTGAAATTGAAAAATATGTTCCTTGGGAGCCTGGGATGTTTTTGCAGTTGTCTTTAGAAAAATATGATCCTTCCGAGCCCTGGCCAAATTCAAGGGCGTTTTCTTTTGCTAGTTATGGAGAGCAGGAAGCTAAAATATTGGTTAGAAAAACAGGAGAATTTACTACTAGACTTTTTAAAGAATTAAAAAAGAATGATGAATTTTATATTAGATATTGCTTTGGAGATTTCATTTTATCAGAACCTGGAGATAAAGTACTTATTGCTGCTGGAACTGGTGTCTCTGTTTTTCTTAGTTATATAGATTATTACATAAAAAAACAGTTAAATGAAAAAGTATTTTTGTTTCATAGCATACGAAAGTCAAATGAACTGATAAAAAACTATTTAGATGTGGATATACCAAAAAAAATAAAAATATTCTCTTTTATTACTAAGGAAAGAATTCAAGGTTTTCCAAACAGAAGAATTGAAATTGAAGATATTATGAGTAATATTAGTCTAGATGATCATTACAGTTTTTATATTTGTGGTAACGATGAATTTGTTGAAAAATATGCCATGGGGCTCAGAACGAAAAATATAGATACTATTTATACGGAAAGTTGGGATAAGAGTTTTATTCAATAGTAGAAAATTTCCAGGCTATTGTTAATCGAATATTGACTTTTTTCATCACAAGTTAACTAGTTTCAGGTTTGTACTTTCGTTAACAATGAATTTCACAACGAAGATAAAAGAAGAGTTAGATTGGGAACCCAAAGCATAGTTTGAAGAAGGGATAAAAAGAACGATAGATTGGTACCTTGAAAACAAAGAATGGATGGAGAAGGTTATAACAGGGGAGTATTTGGAGTTTTATGAGAAGAATTATGGTAGGTAGGTTGCGATAATGGATCTAAAAAAGAATTTACTAAAAGTTTTTACTGCAAATTTCATAGCTTTGATTGTAGGTATTGTTAATGGCTTCTTTCTTCCAGCTTTTTTGTCAATAGATCAGTATGCTTACCTTAAAACATTCACATTGTATATCAGCTATGTAGGAATATTTCATTTTGGGTTTTTAGATGGATTATACTTAAAATATGGTGGAAAATATAAAGATAATTTAGATAGAAAAGAATTAAAATTCGAACATAATTTTTTTATATTGTTTCAGTTAATGGTTACTTCTTTGTTTGTAGTACTGGCTTATTTGAGAAAAGATTTAATAATATTGGCTTTTGCTTTATCGATAGTTCCTATAAACATGCAAACATATTTTACTTTTTTATATCAATCCCTCGGTGAGATGGGAACGTTTGCCAAAATAAAAATTGCTTATCCCATAACAATTCTATTTTTAAATTTGAGTTTTATATTTTTACTTAAAATAGACCATTATCTACCTTTTGTTCTTGCCATTTTAATCTCCTACTATTTGGTATATACCATTTTTGAAATAAGTTATAATAAGGATTTCAAAGTTAGTGGAATTAAAAAAGTCCAATTGAGACCATTATTTTTATCAGGATTCTTTATTATGATGGGTAATTTATCAAATATGTTTTTTTATTCAATAGATAGATGGTACGTTAAATTTCTACTTCCCATAGAAAATTTTTCTTATTACTCTTTTGCGGTCTCTATGATGGGTATAATATTGATGATGATTAATTCTATTTCTATGACTTTTTATCCATACGTTTCAAGAGGTTATCAAGTTGATCAAAGCAAAAAGATAAAACAATATTTGGTAATAGTTGGTTCATTTGTTCTTTAGGTTATTTCGTTTTATCTTTCGTAGTAACTAATTTTTTAAAAGAATATATACCTTCATTAGAAGTAATAGCTGTATTGTTTGTTGGTTTTCCTGCAATTGCTGTAATTAATGCTTTGTATATAAACCTATTTAAAGTTAATAAACAAGAGAGAAAATACTTTTATAAAGTGTTAAGCATGCTCATAGTTTCAATAATTCTAAATACTACAGCTGTTTTAATCAGTCTTAGTAATTTTTCTATTGCTACAGCTACAACTATTGCCTTTTATTTTTGGTTTTTTAGTTCTTCCAAGGATTTTGAAGGTTTGGAGACTAATTCAAAGGAAATTATATTTCTTTCAGTATATATTCCGTTGTTTTTATTTACAAGCAACTACTTAAGTTACTTTTCAGGCTTTATCGTTTTTCTCATTGGAATATTTATTTTAACATGGGTAGTTTATAAGAATGAATTTATAGAATTAATGAAAAAAATAATTAAGAGCTCTAATGATTAAAAAGTTCAAAAAATAAAACTCAAATAATGAGTGATTAGTTAAATCTAGTCTTTATGCTCTACAGTATACACAGGATATTATATTTTCACTACGAAGTATATCACCTTAGAAAAGACATAATCCTTAAAAAATAATAAGATGTTCTAAAGCATTTAAATAACATAGTGTTTGTTTATTTTATTCAACTAATGCTAATTGAAAAAGGTATCCTCTTGCTAACTGGATTATGTACCATATGAGTATAACATGGATCTTTCTTCTCTCTTTTTTCCGAGAAAAAGAGATAATTTGAAATGAAATATACCTTTCGCTAATACCAAATAGAAATTGAACCAGTTCTTTTTATCTTCTGCGTTGTGGGATTTTTGGTACGCTTTTCGATTAGCAGGTGCATCTCTTTTGACAGTGTTGTTGGTTTCAATTCCCCTTTTTTGAAGAGATTTGTTGCAAGGTTGTTTAAGGGTTTAATGGGCTTTAATTGCCTATTGATAGGTAACTATTTAGAATGATAGAGTTGTTTTTTATTCATTTGGTGTTGTTATATGAGGTATACGAAAAGGACAAGTATTATAATTGGTTTTTTTGGGGTAATTTGTAATTTCGAAAACCTACTATAAACCACGTTGATTGATAGATGTAGAGACGCTCTATACGAGCGTCTTTTTTTGAATTTAAAATGAATTGATTGTTGAAACAGTTTTTTCTTTTTTTCTCGCTTTTTTATTCGGTAGTCTTCTTCTCCTAAATTGATTATTCCTTCTGAATTAGGTTATAATAGTTATATCGAAGTTATTTGAGAGGAAAATAATATGGAGCTGATTAGATAGTGAAAATACTTGTTGTTACTAATTTATTTCCGTATCCAGAATAGGAATGCCAAACAACAAGGAGTTATACAACGATGTTTTAGAAAGCGCAGGCAAAGTCATATTTGTAAGTAATGCACTATGATACTACCAAGTAGAAATGAAGGGTTTGGAGCAGTAATTATAGAGGCTCAAGCTTGCGGAGTTCCTGTAGTTGGAAGTAGTAACGGAGGAATATCTGAAGCTATTGGAAATGGAGGAATGGTTGTAGAAGAAGGAGAAGATTTGGATAAAGTTGTTGATGAGTGTGATATAGCTTTAGGAAGTTTAGGATTTCATAGGATAGGTTTAACTAGTGGATCTCCTTTAAAAGCAAGTGAATACTGTGCAAGAGGTATCCCTTTTGCTATTGCGTATGAAGATTGGGATTTTCCTGAAACTTTCCCTTTTGTCCATAGAATATCAAAAGACGACACTCCTGTTGATGTTAGTCAAGTGATTCAATGGTATGAAAACTTAATCAAAGAACACCCAAATTATTCAATGGAAATGCGAAGATATGCAGAAGAAAATTTGAGTTGGGATGCTAAAATGAAACCTGTTATTGAAAAAATAAAAGAATTAGCAAAATTAAAAGAAAGGAAACAAAATACATGAAACTAATCAGTCTAATTGGTGCTCGACCTCAAATAATTAAAGAAGCAATTTTAAATCAAGAATTTGAGAAAGAAGGAATAGAAGAAATTCTGGTTCATTCTGGTCAGCACTATGATTTTAATATGTCTGATGTATTTTTCAAAGTTTTAAATATTAAAAAAGCTGATTACAATTTAGGAATAGGTTCTGGCACACATGCAGAAATGACTGGCAAAACAATGATTGAATTTGAAAAGGTAGTATTAAGAGAACGCCCTGATATTATACTCGTGTACGGAGACACAAACACTACACTGGCTGGTGCATTGGTCGGTGCGAAGTTGAAGATACCAGTTGCACACGTTGAAGCAGGGATCAGGCAGGAGCCAAAAGATATGCCAGAAGAGATAAATAGAGTACTAACAGACCATGTATCAAGATACCTATTCTGCCCTTCTAAATTAGCTGTGGATAACCTAAGAAAAGAAAACATTACAAAAGGAGTATATTTTACAGGAGATATAATGTACGACCTTTTTTTAAAGATGAAACCTCATTTTGATGAAACAATTACCAACAAACTCAATTTGGAAGAAAACAAATACATAGTAACGACAATACACAGAGACTTCAACACAGATAACAAATCGAATTTAGAAGGTATATTAAAAGAGTTAGAAAAGATATCAAAAGAGATAAAAGTTGTCTTTCCAATACATCCAAGAACAAGGAAGAGAATAGAGGAATTCAATCTAACCGAATACACAAAAGGTATCTTACTGACAGAACCTTTTGATTATTTAAGTATGATGGGACTAGTTCAAAAAAGTCTTTTTGTGATAACAGACAGTGGAGGACTGCAAAAAGAAGCATACTTTGCAGGTAAAAGGGCGATAGTTGTCATGCCAGATACAGGTTGGAGAGAGTTAACGGATGCGGGATGGAACTTACTAAGCAAGCCGGATGAAATCAAAAGTAAGATGG
>JAGPKI010000069.1 GCA_018054005.1 Caldisericia bacterium | reverse complement strand
TTTTTTTATGTGGAGGAATTTATTTGAAGTTAAATACTGACTTAATTAAAAAAATAGTTGCAATAATTTTAATCTTTTTTGCTTGTATATTATCAGTGATTTCAATATCTTTTGGCATTTTAAGAAATCAGCTCTTTGTGATGCTTCCAAAAATTGAAGATATTACTGAGAACCCACAAATTTCATCGCAAATATTCGATAGAAACGATAATTTCGTTGCAAGTGTTCAATTAGATGAATATAGAATTTCTGTCCCTTTGAGTGAGATTCCTAAACATGTTAGAAATGCCATAATTGCTTCTGAGGATGAAAGGTTTTATGAACATGGCGGAGCAGACATAATTGGAATAATAAGAGCAGCAATAAGAAATGTATTTCACTTAGGAATTGTTGAGGGTGGAAGTACTATAAGTCAGCAACTTGCTCGAGCATTATTTTTAAGCACCGAACAGACATTTACGAGAAAAATAAAAGAAGTTATTTTAGCTAACGAGCTTGAAAATAGATACACAAAAGATGAAATTCTTGAGTATTATCTTAATTATGTATATTTTGGTCCAAGTCCCGCTGGTAGATGCTATGGAGTTGAAGCAGCAGCTCGCAATTTCTTTGGTAAGAAAATTAGCGAAGTAAGTGTTAGTGAAGCAGCGCTTATTGCTGGCACATTACCAGCACCATCTCTTTATTCACCGTGGATTAATAAAGAGATCGCTATAGAAAATAGAAATGTTGTCCTTCATAAAATGCTTAGAAATAAATTTATTACAGAAGAGGAATATCAAAATGCCTTGAAAGAGGAAATAAATCTTAAAACATTGATGGGAACGCAGTTTACAGATTCAAAATATTATTTTGTAGATTATGTTAAACAGAAAGTTCTTGAGATGTTTCCAGAAGATGTATTACTAAAAGAAGGGTTGAAGATTTATACAACACTTGATTTAGACATTCAAGATAAAGCTTCTGCTTCGCTTAACGAAACATTTAAAAATGCAGAAAAAAGTGGCTACTTCAAAAAGGACTTAAAAGATAAAATTGGTGTTATTCAACCACAAGGGCAAATACTTGCAATGGACCCTAAAAGTGGAGAAATACTTGCTCTTGTTGGTGGAAGAGATTATTCAAATACACAATTTAATAGATGTACCTCTCCAAGACAGCCTGGATCCCTTTTTAAAATATTTGACTACACTACTGCCATTGAAAATGGCGTTGTTGGGACAGGAACAATAATAACAAGTGAAGAATTGAGTATGCAGGATCAAGAAAAAATGTGGAAACCAGAGGAATGGATTGGTGAAAATCAATACTTTGGACCTTTAACAGTTAGAGAGGCTTTAGTTAAATCGTCTAACATATGTGCGGTGAAAGTTGCACAAAGATGTGGTTGGGATAGAGTGGCATATTATGCCGAAAAGATGGGTATAAACAGTAAAATACTTCCAGTACCCTCTATGTCAATTGGAAGTTTAGAAGTCACTCCTATTGAAATGGCAACAGCTTTTAGTGTGCTTGCAAATAATGGCGAAAAAGCAGAACCTATATGCATTAAAAAAATCACTACAAAAGACGATAAACTCCTATATGAGCATCATTTAAATCGAACAAAAGTCATTAAAAAAGAAACAGCTATTTTAATGAATGATCTCTTTAGAAGTGTCGCTGCTAATGTAATAGGTTATATGCCATTTGAAGTGGCTGGTAAAACTGGAACATCTGAAGATTTTTTAAGTGGTTGGTTTGTTGGATATACCCCAGAAATAGTAGTATGCTCGTGGGTTGGAAGAGACTCAAGGGAAGTACCTCTTCCTGGTGCAAAGCTATGGGGCTCATCTTTTGCAGCACCAATGGTAAAAAATTGTCTTCTAAAAATACAATATACTCTTTCGAAAGAGAAATTTTTGAAAAACTCTGAAAATATTATAACAACAGGTATTTGTAGAGATAGCGGGCTTCTTGCAATACCGGATTGTCCATCCAATAGAGTTGTTTCAAGTAGCTATATAGCCGGTTCTGAACCAACTTTATATTGTCCAATACATAGAGAAGAATTTGTCTATAGAAAAATTTGTAAGGAAAGTGGGCTTCTTGCCAATGAGTGGTGCACAGAAACTGAAGAAAAAGCCTTTTTAAAAGGAACAGAACCAACAATATATTGTAACATTCATAAACCTCCTCTTTCCATATATTTTTCACCTTCAGAATGTAAAGTTAACGAAGAAATCACTTTAAGATTCGATATTTTTAATGATTTGGGTAATGTTGTAGAGCTTTATATTGACAATAAAAGAGTAGCTTCTATTACCGAACCACCTTATGAATATAAATGGATTTTTGATAATGATGGCCAACACAATATTATGGCAGTGTTGCGAAAAGATGAACAATATGTTTATATGCTAAAAACAGATGTCAGAGTACATAAATAAAAAATTTTTTTCATACAAAAAGAGAAGTTCCCCTTTTAAAATAATCCTAATACTTATATTAATAATCTTAATATTTATTATTCTTACAGTTTTTTCGTTGTCTTATAATATTAGAAAAGAATATAGTGAAAAAATAAAAAATGCCAAAGAGTATGTCATTTCTGGTGAGGAATCTTCCGAAGTTTTAGACTGTAACGGAAACGTTTTAAAGGTTCTCTATTTCTCAAAAAGGAGAATTTATGTTAGCTTAGATAAAATTTCTTTAGATCTCAGAAATGCTGTTGTTGCTTCTGAAGATGAAAGGTTTTATAAACATAAAGGTTACGATTTAAAGTCATTAGTAAGAGCAACAATACATAATTTATTTTCGAGAGATTTTGTTGAGGGTGGGAGTACTATAACTCAGCAATTAGCAAGGAATTTATTCCTTACGACTGAAAAAACTATTTCGCGAAAGCTGAAAGAGGTCATCATTGCAACTGAGCTTGAAAAAAAGTATACGAAATCAGAAATCCTTGAATTATATCTTAACCAGGCTTATTTTGGAGAAGGTTGCTATGGTGTAGAAACTGCATCTCGAAGCTTTTTTGGTAAAAGTGCAAATGAACTTGACCTCTCAAGTGCAACTTTATTAGTAGCAGTATTACCAGCTCCTTCAGAATTGTCACTTTTCAGCAATATTGAATCGGTCAAGGAGAGACAAAAATTAGTTTTAGATAAAATGGTCAGGAATAAATCTATTACAGAGGAAGAGGCAGACGCTACATTTAAAAAAGATGTAAAAATACTTGAGAAGGGATCATTCTCGGTTAATGAAACAGTTTTAAAAGATGGAGCTGATTATTTCATTGATTACGTAAAAGATGAAGCATTAACAATATTATCTGCCTCTGACCTATATAAAGGTGGACTAAAAATTTATACAACATATAATCCTGATTTTCAGAAAATTTGCTTCGAATCTTTTAATCAAGTGATTAACGATGCTATGAAAAATGGTTTGTTACCCAAAGATAAAAAAGATAAACTTAATGTAATTCAGCCTCAGGGAGCGATAGTAGCACTTTCAGTCAAAAGTGGTGAGATTATTTCTTTGATTGGTGGAAGAGATTATTCTAATACCAAGTTTAACAGAGCTCTTGCAGAAAGACAGCCAGGTTCAAGCTTTAAAATATTTCAATATACTGCTGCTATTGATAGAGGTATATTATCACCAGAAAGCATCCTTGTTAGTGAACCAATAAATATCAATGGTTGGAGTCCAAAAGAATGGACT
The DNA here is from genome assembly GCA_018054005.1 of Caldisericia bacterium. Classification (GTDB taxonomy): domain Bacteria; phylum Caldisericota; class Caldisericia; order UBA6126; family JAGPKI01; genus JAGPKI01. The sequence goes on along the minus strand of JAGPKI010000069.1, from coordinate 4,036 downwards.
GGGGGATACTTTGGAGCACTTACTGTAAGAAATGCTATTAAACTTTCATCTAATATAGCAGCTGTTAAAGCTTTTCAAAAGGTAGGGGCGGATTTAGTAGTAGAGTACGCTAAGAAGATGGGCATAAAGAGTGAACTACTGAAAGTCCCTTCGCTTGCATTAGGAAGTAACGATGTAAGACCCTTAGATATGGCTGTTGCTTATGCTACTTTATCCAATGAAGGTAAAAAGATTGAACCTTACGCAATTAGGAAAATAGAGAAAAGACAAACAAAAGAGATATTATACGAAGCTAAACCAAAAGTTGAGCAGGTTGTTTCTCCGCAGGCAGCTTATATTATGACAGATTTATTAAAAGGACCGTTATCTCCTGGTGGAACTGCAGAGGCTATGAATGTGCAGGGTTTAACCATAGCCGGGAAAACTGGTACATCTGACAACTTTAGAGATGGTTGGTTTATAGGATGTACTCCAGAAGTATGTTTGGCAATTTATATTGGTTCTGACAGTAAAGAAGTTGATCTCTCCGCTATACCTAATTATGGCTCAACTTTTTCGGGTCAAATTTTTAAAAGAACAATGCAATCATTAAAATCAAAAAATTTGGTTAATAATATAGATTGGAAAAAGCCTGAGGGAATAATTAAGTGTAAAATTTGCATAGCAACAGGAAAACTTGCAAATAGCACCTGTACTTATAGGATAGAGGAAAGAATAGCCGGTACTGAACCACCGGTCTGTCAGATTAATCATATAGGTAAAGCTACGTCAAAAACAGAAGATAAAAACACTACAGAAAATGAAACACCTAAGGAGCATAATCAGCCAGTTAAAGAAGAAGATCCTACAAAAAAAGAAGATGAAAATAGAGAATCCAAACCCGAGGTTGAACCTACCCCTGAAAGCTCTTTTGATAGTTCACCACTTTCTGATACTGGTGATTTTACAATATCTTTTGGAAGTAACATATTAAAAGTCGGTTCTCCTGTTGATATAAACTTTTTCATTTACGACCAAAGAGGTGTTAGTATAGAATTATTTATTGATGGGAATCTTACAGCAGTTTTAACTGAATATCCATATAAATTTTATTATTCTCCGGCTAATAAAGGCGAAGTTTTATTTCAGGTAGTCTTACGTGATAAAGATAATAACATAATAGGAAATAAGATATTTAAAGCATATGTTTTCGAGTAATTTAAAAGAAAAACTTATTATATCATTCGAAGGCATCGATGGTTCTGGAAAAACTACAATAGCAAAAAATATTGAATTTGAACTTAATAAAAGAAATTTTAAAGTTTTTTATACTGAAGAACCTACTAATTCACAGCTTGGCAAAGCAATAAGAGATCTGGTTCTTTTAAATAAAAATATAAAGCTTTCTCCCTTCTCTCAAGCTCTCCTTTTTACCGCTGATAGAAATTATCACGTAGATTGTGTAATAAAAAATGCTTTAGAGTATAAAAATATAGTCATTTTAGATAGATTCATTGATTCAACCCTTGCTTATCAAGGAGAAAATGAAGACCTTATGAATATGATAAGTAAAATTAATGAAATGGCAGTTGGTTTTTTTATGCCTGATATTACTTTTCTTCTTGACTTAGAACCAGCATTAGCATTAAAGCGAATTGAAGAAATCGATAAAGAAGAAGACAATTTTGAAAAACTAAATTTTCTTACTTCTGTTAGGGAAAGATATAAGTTGATAGCTTATAATAATAAGGAAAGAATAAAGATAATGGATGCTTCATTAAAAAAAGAAAATCTTGTCAAATTTATAATTAATGATATTCTAAAATTGATAGATCAAAAACATTTGTGATTATTAAAAGAAAGGAGTACTAACATGAAATTAATAATTGCCATAATACAACAAGATGACTTGAAAAATGTTCTTGATAATCTTCTTTCGAGGGGCTATAGAGTAACTAAACTTAAAAGTATTGGAAGTTTTCTTGAAGTTACAAATATAATACTATTTATAGGAGTTGAGAAAGAAAAAGTAGAAGATGTCCTCGGAATTATAAACAAAAATTGTCGCAGTAGAGAAAAATATGTTGAAACTTTACCATTTAATTTAATAGAGGGTTTTTCAAGTTTTACTCTTCCTTTAAAAGTTACAATCGGTGGGGCACAAGTATTTATATTAGATGTAGAGAGATTTGTTAGATATTAATTTATGAGTCTTAGCTCAATATCTTTCGGGCAGACACGTGTCAAAAGAATACTTGAATCTTTTCTTAAAAATAATAAGATTCCCTTAACTTTTATATTTAGTGGTCCACAAGGATCAGGGAAAAGTTTTTTTGCGAAGCACTTCACTGAGGATCTGGTTTGTCCATCCAAAGAAGATATTTTTGCATGTAAAAAATGTATTTCTTGTAAATTGATAGAAGTTGGCACAAGTCCTGACTTTTTAAAATTTGAAAGTGATAAAACAGGAAGTATAAAACTTGAAGATATGTATAATCTTAAAGAATTTGTTTCTTTTAAGCCAGTTTATGGTCTCAAGAAAGTTGCATTAATTGAAGACGCCCATCTATTAACCATAGAAGCGTTTAATTCTATACTTAAAACACTAGAAGAGCCTAATATGTCTACTGTAATAATACTTACGACATCAAAAATAGACTTTATCCCAAAAACAATTAAATCGAGAACCGTAATTATTCCTTTTTCATCTTATACAGAGGAAGAGATTATAAATATACTCATTAATGAAAAAATTAATTTAGAGACTTCACAATACATCGCAAAAATTTCAAAAGGAAACATTAAGAATGCTCTCGATTTGACGAAAGAAAGTAGTCTTGAAGAACGAGCGACTCTAATAAATTATTTGTTTGACTTGATAATGGAAGAACCTAAGAAAATATTAATTACAGATAAAAGTATAGCTCTCAAATTAATAATTTTCTGGCAATCAATATTAAGAGATTCCTTAATAATAAGGTTAACAAGAAATAGAGAAAATATCGTAAACCTTGATTTTAAAGAAAAAATTGATACTCTTGCTTCAATGATAGATTTACATAATTTATTTAAAATTGAAGATATACTCATTACTTCAGAAGAGGAATTAACACAAATTAACATAAACATAAAAAGTTATATGAGTAGTTTGTTTTATTCTATAAAAGAGATAGTTCTAGGTAACATTGCTTTACAAGAAGAGTATTAATTATATTACACTATATTTTGAAAAATTGAACCACAAATTATATAATTATGTTAATTATAAATGAACAAAAGATTAATTTAAATTGAGGTTTTTTGGGAGGTTTTTGAGTTGAATGAAGAAAATAGTTAGTTTGTTAATTAGTTTATTTATTATTTTTAGCATTTCTTCATCATATGCTATCACTAAAGAAAATTTAAAGATTGACATAGATTTTCTTAATGAAGTATCGAGCTTAAACAGAAGGGTACCTGTTATAGTGGAATTAACGGATGAACCAACAGTAGTATTCAGCATCAAAAAATCTGATCATCAAAATTTATGTAGCACTTTAGGTTTGAGAAATAGAGATTTTCTAATAGATTTTGATGAGACTTATAATAATGAATTAACTAAAGCACAGGACAGATTTCTCTCAAAACTTATAGATTTAGGTATAGACTATAAATTTAAGAATAGATGTTCATTTACAACCAATTCCATTATCTTAGATGTATTAGGATCAGATTTACCTGATTTAATAAAATTACCAGAAGTTAAGATGGTTTATGATGATAGTATGATTTACAAACCAGATAGAGCTATTGCTTCATATACTACTGGAGCAAAAAAAGTTTGGCAAGGAACATCAACTCAAAAAGCAACCGGTAAGGGTGTCCTCGTAGGTGTTATTGATACTGGTTTAGATAGTAAACATCCTGAATTTTCAGAAAAAGGTAAAGTAAAAGGTGGTTATGATCTTGCTGATGGTGATGGAGATTTTTCTGATGCAAATATGCATGGCACTCATGTTGCTGGAATAATTGGCGGAAAAGGTAGCAAAGATTATTTAAAAGGAATGGCTTATGAAGC
>JAGPKI010000068.1 GCA_018054005.1 Caldisericia bacterium | reverse complement strand
AATTTCCAATTGCAAGGACATGGATTCAAAAGAGATATATCCCTAAAGGTTGTGTAGGTTTTGCTGCGATAAGTTTACTGGAAAGAGGTATGGATGTTTGTTTCTCTGATTTGACCACACCTGATACTATCTCGGATATTTAAGGTTCTATGTATTCAATTGTACAGATAGGCTCTTTCTGGGGTGGAAGATGGGACTCGAACCCACTTAAAGTTTGTCAAAGTCTTGAATTGAATCTTTCTTCCGAACTGGCTTGTAATTAGGGTCTAGAGCCAGTGCTTTACAGCTTTTAACATAATCTTCTCCATAATCAGGATCTTTTGCGGTATTTAAGAGTTCACAAAGATCAGGTCTTTTTAGCTCATGTGCTAAACCTCGAAGACAAATATCCCTTTGGGCTATTCCTTTGTCCATAAACACACCTGGTCGTGCTTCGTAAGTGTCTGGAGTTTCTTTCAGGGTCATACAATATTCTAAATCCTTTGTAAGAATTGCATATTCGGCCTTACATAAACTGATGGAGTCTTCTCTAGTAATGGAATAGTCTCCATAGGTTACATGTTTGGTCATTTGTTCACACACTAAAGGGTTTTTTCCAGATACAGCCTTCCTGAGAGCTCTATTATATGACATTCCAATGTCAAATATTGGAGTTAAAATCAAAACTAAAGCAATTAAAAGTATTAATCCTAATATTATAAAGACAAATTTTCGGTTTTTGTAATTTACTAATGGCAGTTTTATAGTAGAAGTATAAAGATTTATTTATAGAAAAACAAGTGAAAAGTTTTTAATGGAAGACATTAATAAGAAAGAATTCTATATAATCTGTGGTGAGTAGTGGGTCAGGGTTCGAACTAGATTTGATTTGTAGTTTTTAATAACCTCTTACCCTATTCGACTCCTATTGATAATAATGGATTCCTTATCACTCTTTGAGTGGATTGTAAAACATTTTTATAGTACCTGAAAAAATTGGAAAATAAGAGAATCGTAAAATGTCTGGAGAATATTATTTCTGATAACTTCTCCATAAAAAGCATATTCGTGTTAACTTTAAGAGTAAATAAGAAATAGTTGTTATGAATATAATGGTATAATATTTGTATGATTACAAGGCCATATAACCCCAAGGAAATAAAAGAATTCTTTGAATCAATACCTAAAGATGTTATAGAAACTGAAAATAGAAAACAACAGGCAAAAACAAAACAAGATTACGAAGAGTTTTGTAATGCTTTAGATAAGAATAAATGTTCTCTTTGTGGAAAGTCATTAAGATATGTTCGTGAAGATAATCCTTGCTTACATTGGCTTTTAAGACCTAAAGGTGCAAATAAAAAAAGAATATTAAAAATGCTTTGTTCTGGGAAATATGGCTTTTTCCAAGTTCAGTCATATATTCGTTGGCTTGGAAATTATGAAAAGCTTCTAGGTAATATAAATACCTTGAATGATGAAAAAGATCCTAAAAAGATTTTTGAAATTACTGTGAAGTATAAAAAGATAATTTGGAGTATGAATTATACAAAAAGTGATTTAGAAGGGCATAAAGGGAGTAAAAACAATTTCCCCCATTATCATTTAGCAATGAAGATCAATGATCTTCCGTTTATTGATTTCTCAGATGGGCATATTCCTTTTACGGACTCAGATTTATTTAATATCTGTGCGATAAACTCTGGTGTTTTGGAATTAAAGCATTCATATGGTATGGGATTGCAGGAATTTTTCGAAGAATTTGATCCAGAAGCAATAATAAATTCTGCAACAGCTACTCAAAGTGATATCGAAGGTGTTATGCACGTGAGTACTTTAATAGAGGCAAATGATGGGGAAGCAATAAAAGGTGAAGAAATAAATCAAGTTATTAAGGAAAGTAAAGAAACTGGAGAATTAATGGCAAAATTAGTTAAGAAATTAGGTTATAAAACTACAACTATTATTAGTCCTGGAGAAAGGATTCCAGAGATACTGCATCGTTCTAAGAGAACAAAAAATTGAAACTTAAATTTTGATAATGTTATAACAAGTAATTTACAAGAACTTTCGATGATGGTAAAATAAATTATGTCAAAATTATCATATATTTCTGATTTGGTACTTTATAAAATAGTGTCTGATTTTATAAAGCAATACAATAAGATTCAGTCAGAAGCTGAGAATAAACTTGAAGAGAACGCATTAGACCCCTTTTCAGCAATTCTTTACTCTATGTGTTCAGGGTCAAATCTTTCACAATGGTTTGAAATGGAATTAGAGAGACAAATAGGAAAAAGCTTTCAAAATAATATTGGTGAATTTCATCAAAGCATCTTGGGTTCTTGTTGTGATTGGGAGATCATTGATGATGTTATAGATATTCGGAATCAGAAGAAAAGGATTATTGCTGAGATTAAAAATAAGTACAACACTACAAAGGGAAGCGATAAAAAAGTAATATACGACAATTTGGTTGCAACTCTTGAAAGCGATTTTTATAAGAACAAGAACTACACTGCTTATTATGTAGAAATAATTCCTAAAAATAATGGAAAATATAACAATCCATTTACTCCTACTGATAGTACGACAAAAACTAGAAAACCTAAACGTGAAGATGTCAGAATTATAGATGGTGTTTCTTTTTATGCTCTAGCTACGGGGGAGGAGACAGCATTACACCAGCTTTACAAAGCTCTGCCTTTGGTTGTTCAAGAAATAAAAGGATCAGGTGCTGAGATAATCGAAGATCCCCTTTTTGATGAACTTTTCATTAAAACTTTTTAGTGACCCTTGCATAAGGTTTTCTTATCTGATATCTTATTTGTATGCAAAAAAAAGATTTGACGATAGGAGAAGTTTCAAAAATCTTAAACGTATCAGAAGATACAATACGTAGATGGGCTAAAAAGGGGTTGATTAAATCTATTAGAGGCTCAAATAATTATAGACTTTTTAATCTTGAAGAGGTTGATAGGGTAAAAAATAGATCTCAAAGTAATTCCTCTATTAAAAAAGGTTTTTACATCTTAAAATCAAAGGAAAGAACAAAATATACTATAATAGACTTGTTCTCTGGTGCTGGAGGAACGTCTTTGGGTTTTGAAAACGCTGGTTTACAGCATAGTATGCTTGTAGAATACGACAGGTATGCCGTTGAGACACTTAAAATTAATAGGCCTAATTGGAACATAGTTCATAAAGATATTAGAGATGTAGATTTCAATGGATTATCAGCAGATATTGTAGAAGGAGGTTTCCCTTGTCAAGCATTTAGTTATGCAGGAAAAAAATTAGGATTTGCAGATGTTAGAGGTACTATGTTTTTCGAGTTTGCAAGATGTGTGGATGAAGTCCATCCAAAGATTGCTATTGCAGAGAATGTGAAAGGTTTGTTGAGACACGATAAGGGTAGAACCCTTCAAACTATGATTTCTATCCTTGAAAAGTTAGGTTACAGAGTAAAATATAAGGTCTTAAAGTCTCAGTATTATGATGTTGCTCAGAAAAGGGAACGATTAATTATTATTGGTGTCCGTAAAGATCTTAATATCCCTATTCTCTTCCCAAAGGAAAATGATTATTTAATAACTTTGAGAGAAGCATTGAAAGATGTTCCGAAATCTGAGGGTCAAAATTATTCCGACAAGAAGAAAAAGATTATGCAAATGATACCTGAAGGTGGATATTGGAAGGATCTCCCAGAAGGTCTTCAAAAGGAATATATGGGAGCAAGTTATTATCATACAGGTGGAAGAACTGGTATAGCTAGACGCTTGTCCTGGGATGAACCTTCTCTAACTTTAACTACAAGTCCAGCTCAAAAACAAACAGAGCGATGTCATCCCACAGAAACGCGTCCTCTTTCAGTTAGAGAATATGCTAGGATACAGAGTTTTCCTGATGATTGGTTTTTTGCAGGATCTGTTAATCAACAATATAAACAGATAGGGAATGCTCTTCCAGTTAATTTGGCTTACCACATAGGTAGAACTTTGATTGCAATGTTAGATCAAGAAAAATCAGAATCTCTAATAAAAAATCCGTTAGAGGGGTTTTCTGAAACGAAAGGACAATTAAGCTATTTGTAGAAAAGGCTTTGAGTATTTATTGAGGTTTGAAAGCTGCTCTGGGAAATATCTTGTAAGATTAAGGGATGGAAAAGTATTAAAAGTAGTAATTTTGTTTAATTAAAAAGAGAGGCATCTATTTATTTAATTCTGACTTCTCGTTTTGTGAACTAATAAAAATTTCAATTTGAAGTTATGTGGGTAGTTAATTCCGAGGTCAAGAATAATTTGGTTACATTAAGAGGCATCTTTCAAGGGATAAAAAATGTTCTAGCTCAAAGGTTCGAAACGGATATTGTTTTTAAAAGAATAATCTTTAATATCTTTTGTTATAAAAGTCTGAAAGGCAGCCATCGTGATTGCCAAAGAGAAGGAGCCAGCATCAATTTGTTGATATATAACTGAAGAAGCTTTTGGTGTCGCGTCATCTTTTAAAAACATACCAGTGATAGGCAAGTCCCCATGTAAAAGTTCAGATCTTGTTTTATATAAATCTTTAAATTTGTTTAAATATGATTTCCTCCTTCCTAAAAGAATTTGAGAATTTATATTTATTTGTTCTGCTTTGTTATATCTTTCCTCTACAAATAAAGACTCAAGAGCTATCATACTCCATATAAGTGTTGAAGAGAGATCTTTTTTGTCAATTAGAGTCTCAGTGAATGCATTTAATGCTATACCAATCCTAGAACTTGCTGAGGAAAATATCTCTTGACGAAAAAACCTTACCCATTTTAATGTTTTTTCAAAATCTATAAATTTTAATTTTGGCCACCCATATTCTATAGCACTGTTCCAGGATAATTCACCATCAGTTTGGAAAGGATAATGAGTAAAAAAGTTAGAAAATTCTTTCTTGTTATCTTTTAAAGAGATGTTAAGAATGTCTAAGAGGCCACCTGATGAGATAGTTAATGCTAAGATAAAAAGAGAGATTTCTTCCTCAAAAATTCCTTGAAGAAAGGATTTTGGAGTTATATATTTAACCTCTTTAGTTTTCTCACTTTCATTAAAGGCTAATGCTTCTATATTTTGTACTTTATAACTCATTTTGATTTCTAAAGACCTGACAATAGGATGTCCTGGGTTCTTGTCTGGTTTTTTTACTGTTACATATTTCAAATTCAACTTTGAACTTTTATTCCCAGGAATAGTTACTTTTAGACCACTTTTTCCCAACAAAATAGAATCAAGAAATTTATCATAACTTAGTTTTTTTTTGTTTGTATATAAAGGCCAAAAGGAAAGATCTAAATTCGCAACAAGAGTGTGTTTTTCATTAATGAGTGCTATTATTTTGTTATAATCAACTATCTCCAATATTTTATGATAAATAAATTTATGTTTTAATGATTTTCTAGCTTATTTTCAAATTTGTTGACTACCCCAATTATCAAATTTCTAAACCATGAATTAAAGAAGGTTAAATAAATAAAGGTTGAAATGTTAAAGAGACAGAAGAGGATTTTAAAAGACCTTGCAGTATTAATTGTCAATTCTATAATTCCGAAAGCAGTAATTATAAAGAAGAAATTATTTATCTTCCTTAAACTTTTTCTACCTCTCTTTACAATTATTTTTCTTCTTTTCTTAATTAAGTCAATGGAAATGCTAATGAGAAGCAGGATTAAGATAATGCTCTCAATAATGTAGAACAGATATTTATCTTGTAATATAAAGATTGGATTTTCCATATATAATTATATCTTAATATTAGTTAAGAAGTTAATAGAATATCAAAGGTTTCATTTTGATTTAGTTCTTTTTAACAAGATTTCTATTTTTATAGCGCTCTATTTCATTTTCTCTTTTTTATATTTTGTTTTGGTATAGATAACTTTGCATAGAATAAAAATTAAAAAATTAAATATATACAAGAGTGTATTATGTTCTATTATAATTTATTAAGTTGCCTAACTCTATTTTTAGATATGGTGATAAAAATTTCATCCACGACGATATAGGGTATTCTCTAGCCAGTCAATTGCTGTAATCTATATCTCAGAAGGGATATAGGGAATTACTAATGATTTCTATGAAGAAAAGATCAGACAGTATGATTTAGATACTGCAGAGATAGATGAAAAGATTAAAAGAGTTTAGAAAGTAGAAAGTTCCTTTTATGTTACAGCAGGATACATTATAGAGCTAACTAAGAATAGCTCTAAACTATTTGAAGTTTCAAAGAAAGAAAAAAGAAGGCTTTTGATAAAAACAGTACTTCTGAACATCACATGGGATGGAGAAAACCTACATTATGACTACAATTCTCCTTTTGATTTGATAGTAAAATTAAATGAAAGTACAGACTGGGGTCGGTTAAAAGACATTATTATGAACTTGGAAACTACAGAGATATACAATCTAGAAAAAATTACTCACCTTTTAAATAAGATTCTTAATTCTTAACATAAACTTTAATATCAACTGCTACAGCTCGATTTACGGTATTTAAGAAAAGAGAGAAAGGGAGTATTAAGAGAATTAGAAGTTAAACTTTTCTGAACTAGAAGCGCAATTTGTATTAGAGACTCCTGATTACGAAACTTTCTTGAACTTCTTTAAAAAGCTTGTTCCTGCAATACAAAAGACAGATAATTCTCTACTTTTAGGCAATATGATTAAATTAGTCTTTTTGAACACTACTGTAGGTGACAAAAAGGTGCTTGGTTATGAGCTAAATGAACCCTTTAAATCGTTTTAGAGTATGAAAAACAGTTCTGAGGTACGTCGTGGGAGGAATTTAGGAACATCCTATGCTTATTTAATAACAGAAAGTACAGAGGTATTTTTGTTTAATAGGAATTTCTGAAATTTTGGATTAATTTTAGATTTATAATCTTCTAAGTCTTTATGCCCAATAAAAGGGGGGTATTGTGTATTATTCAGTATTCTTCTCATTTCATTATCTGTAATTAATTCTATTAAAGCATGCTCTTTGTCAGATTTACCAATATACTCATGTAATATCTCATGCCATATATATATAGTATTGTAATTGGGAAAGTCTTTTCTATATGACCATATAATTACTCCATCTCCCCAATATTGTCCTTCTAGAAAAATGGGATGATTTACATACACAGTAAATTTATCTTCAAGCTTAATTCCAAGAGAATAGATATATTCACTTGTAGTTTTAAAATTACTACCCCACTCTTTTTCTAGTAGAGGGATTGTTTTGTTTGTTTCATTTACAATTTCTCTGAATATATCAATGTTAATTAAACTGTTTAAATAATTTGAAACATTTTTATCATATTTATCTGTATTCCAATTCTTACAGATGGTATTATAGATGTTTTCTGATTTTTCTTTTGCAATTTTATTAAAATTAATAATCAATCCTTTATTGTAATTAATAGCTTTTTTATTAAATTTATCTTCTTGGTAACTTCTGATACAAAGTTTTACAAGATAGTTTTTATCAAGAACAAAGTTTATGTTGAAATTGTTTTTAATCATACAAATACTATAACAAAGATAATTGGAGTAAGAAAGATTTGAATAAAAAAAAGGAGAATTTAAATTTGTTGAATATAAAGATAGAAAAACATATAGCCCAAATATAGATAAAGAAGAAATAGAAGATGTTTATTCTTTAATAAAAAAATATGGAGAAGAGAGAATACATAATAGAGTTGAACAATGGAGACCAGATTTAATAGATAAAATTGACTGGAATGAAGTAAAGGAAGTTGATATTGAGGTATCTGATTCTACTCAAGAAGAAATAATATCAGACAAAAAGACAATGGTATGAAATTAAGAATGGGGTGGAAGATGGGACTTGAACCCACAACCCCTGGTGCCACAAACCAGTGCTCTAACCAATTGAGCTACATCCACCATATATAATGTAATTATACTTAATTATTAATAATAATACTATATTAAAT